>NZ_CANCWY010000006.1:0-77489 GCF_947381695.1 Limosilactobacillus sp. DJ3M12
CTCATATAAAATATATAAGAACTTGAATAGCTCTCAATTATCTTTGTTATTAAGCGAATTGACTTCGCAAATGTTTTGCTTCAAATCACATCGTGATTGAAGACCCTACACATTTGATTCGTCGAAACTTTGTTCAGTTTTCAAAGGTCTACCTGTCGGCTAATTAAGCAGCCAATCAACAATTTCATTATATCATGTATCAGATTAACTTGTCAAGAAGAAATTTTAAATTATTTTTCAATTTCTTTTGATCGATAACTCAATCAGCAACTCTATTAATATATCATGTTGCCAAGTCGATGTCAACAATTATTTTTAACTTTTTTGTTAAACCATCTCAACAGCACTTAGCTGTTTCGACAACGATAACTACTATACATGGATTTCATTCTTTCGTCAACACCTTTTTTCAACTTTTTTAATTTATTTTTTAAACCTGAACTTTTTTTATTATTTAAAATAGGCAAAATTTGTTTTTTATATCTAAAAGCAAAAAAATACGCCCTTAAATCATCTTTTAAGAACGTATTCCCTAACAATTGGTCTAGTTTATTTTACGCGAGCTAAGTAATAGTGCTTCTTACCCTTCCGGACAATCACAAACTTACCATCAAAATGCGCTTGGGGATCAATCTCGGCGTCAACATCATCAACTTTTTCCCCATTAATTCTGATAGCTCCACTCGATACATCTTGCCGAGCTTGGCGGCGTGAAGGTTCAATACCATTATCAGTTAGCCAAATAACAATATTTTCTTTCTTATTTTCTACATCTACTGAAGGCATATTCTTAAAGCCTTGTTCAATTTCTGCAACAGAAAGGCCAGCAACATCCCCAGAGAACAATGCTTTACTAATCCGTTCTGCTTCTTCAACTGCTTCTTGGCCATGAACAAATTTAGTTACTTCTTGGGCTAAGCGACGTTGAGCTTCTCGCTTCCATGGTTCTTTCTCAACTTTTTCTGCCAAGTCATCAATTTCTTCCTTTGATAAGAAAGTGAAGTACTTCAAGTATTTAATAACGTCACGGTCATCTTGGTTAATCCAGAATTGATAAAATTCGTATGGAGAGGTCTTTTCTGGATCAAGCCAAATTGCACCACCCGCGGTCTTTCCAAATTTAGTTCCATCAGCTTTGAGCATTAATGGAATAGTAAGTCCGTAAACCTTAGTATCTGGTCCTTCAACCTTATGAATCAAATCAATTCCGGCAGTGATATTTCCCCATTGATCGGAGCCACCAATCTGTAATTGCACATTGTTGTGACGGTAAAGATGAAGGAAATCGACTGATTGAAGAATTTGATAAGTGAACTCAGTAAATGAAATACCAGCATCTAACCGGCTTGCTACTACTTCCTTATTTAACATGGTGTTGATATTAAATAGTTTACCGTAGTCACGAAGAAAGTCTAACAAGCTGATCTTTGATAACCATTCATAGTTATTTACAATCGTGAAGTTTTCAGTGCCGAACAACTTCTTCATTTGAGCAGTTAATGCTTCTTCGTTGTGGTGAACTTGATCCATGGTTTGAAGTTGCCGTTCTGACTTTCGACCGGATGGATCACCAATTGCACCAGTTCCTCCCCCAATAATAATTACTGGATGGTGGCCAGCTAATTGGAATCGTTTCAAAATCATAAATGGAATTAAGTGTCCAATATGAAGACTATCCCCGGTTGGATCAGTTCCACAGTAAAGAGCAATTTTATCTTCTGATGTTAATTTGCGTAGGCCTTCTTCGTCTGTAACTTGGTTAATAGCCCCACGCCATTCTAGTTCATTAAGAATATCCATGTTTACCTCCATAAATTTCTCGGATACAAAAAATCCCCAACTTCAAATAATGAAGTCAGGGACGATTTACCGCGTTACCACCTTGATTTGCAGCTAAATAGCTACCACTCTAGTCGATAACGAGACGATCCGTTCAAATACTGAAAGACTCCGTAAGTGTAATTCGTATAACGGCATTGGCAAAGTTTACAGTTACCACTTGCTTCCTAAATGTCCAACCGCTTACTACTAAGATTACTTCTTCATCTTTGGTTATTGCCGTCATTGTACATGGAATTAATGATTACTGTCAAGAAGTATTTAAAATACAAAAAAGCTGAAGAGTTTTCGTTACCCTTCAGCTTTTCGCTTCACTATTCATCTTTTTTTGCTTCGTGTTTCTTTTCATCATCACGCTTAACAGTTGGTGATGGTTGTTCTTTTGGTTGTTTTTCTACATATACTTCATGAACATAAGCTTCACCGGTTAATTCGGCTACTGGCTTAAAAGTATCCTTAAAAAGCACATCCATTTCCATTCCTGCCCGAGCCTTGTTGTAGTACAAAGCAAGAATTGCATATACCACTGGAAGGTAGCAGGAAATACCAACAACCACTAAAACGATTCCGATATAAGTAAGGACATAAGTTGCCGTATAAACGCCGTAAAATGCCAATCCACCAAAAATTAAAGTCCAGATAAACATTGGAAGGAATTCTAAAACAAACAGAATTGCAAAGTAGTTCCACTTTCGACCAGTCATGAACCGCCGACTAGCAGTTAAAGCATAACGCATTGATTGGCTAAGAAATTGTGGCTGCTTTTCACGATAAAGGAAGTATGATTGAGAATATTCAATACTCTTCCATAATACGACAATATCATTAAGGATGCGAATTGCCCACCCCGTATAAACAGCGGCTACTCCGGATAAATGTGGCAAGAGTAATGCGTTAACAATGTTGAGGGGCAAACTCCATAAGAAAGTAAACAATCCAATGTAAAGAATAATCCGCCATACTTGGTTTTTTCGCAAGTGCTTATAGTGCATCCATATTGATCCAGCACTAACTGGTTGTTCTGGATGAGCCATCTTATCCTGATATGTATATTGGGTAGCAACTGCAAAGAAAGTATAGAAGAAGGCTAACGCAGCAATAATTGCGACAATCCCTACAATTTCTAGTAATGAGAACAAGATTGCAACCGGGGAAGCCATCCCGTACATTACCATCATCATCGTCATACTCAATGAGGCAGCAATGTTTGAATTAAGGAGTGCTAAGATCGCTGCTAAAGCAATAAAAATAATTGATACCCCTGCAACTGGCCACATTGCCTTTAAATAGTTAGGCTTTACCAGTTCTTTCAATGAAAGGTAAAATTCCTTCATTGGGAGTGTTCGTTGTTTTTCCATTTTCATTTAAATTCTCTCCACCTTATTAGATTCTGATGTTAATCATACCACAACTCACTATAAGCTCAATTTATTCATCAATATCTTCAACATTTCTTCAAAAAAAGCTACAAAAAAGAGGCGTTAGGAATCTAACTTTCCCGCCTCTTCAAATTTAATATCGTAAGTTTATTTTAGTACTTTTCCTTGCTTAATACGTTAAGCTTGTCATCGAAGTCGTAAACAACCGGTTGACCAGTAGCCATTTCAAGGTTCATGATGTCTTCATCAGAAATGTTTTCGATGTACTTGCTCAATGCACGGAGAGAGTTACCGTGGGCAGCGATGATAACGTTCTTGTTGTCCAAAAGCTTTGGCGCAATTTCATCTTGCCATAATGGAATAACACGTTCCAAAGTAACCTTTAAGTTTTCACCACCAGGAATAGCACGTGGGTCTAAGTTAGCGTAACGACGATCCTTTGCAGCAGAACCTTCATCGTCAGCACTTAGCAATGGAGGTAATACATCGTATGAACGACGCCAAATGTGAACTTGTTCGTCACCGTACTTTTCAGCGGCCTTTTGCTTGTTGTGGCCTTGAAGTGCACCATAGTGACGTTCGTTTAAACGCCAAGTCTTGTATTCAGGGATCCATAATTGGTCACATTCTTCAAGAGCATAGTGCAAAGTCTTGATAGCACGCTTCAAAACAGAAGTGTATGCGTAGTCAAATTCAATGCCGTGTTCCTTAAGGGCTTTACCAGCATTCTTTGCTTGTTCAACACCCTTTTCACTTAAATCAACATCAACCCAACCAGTAAATTGGTTAGATAAGTTCCATTCACTTTGACCGTGACGAATTAATACTAATTTAGCCATGTTCAATTGACCTCTTTCTTCTTAAAATCGCTATAAACAGCATTACCATATTATTTTAATCCATTCCCCTGCAAATGCCAATAGTGATGAAGAAATTATTGCAGTCCAGCTTTTGCACCAATATCATGACGATAAAAACATTCAGGTTCATCAAGCTGGTGCAAGTAGCCATAAACGTGATCGCGGGCTTTTTGAAGAGAATCATCTTTCCCGATCACCATTAGTAAACGTCCACCTGCACCTTTTAAGTCATTAATTGTTCCAGCAACATTTGCGTAATCAATAGTAACATTAGGATCAACTGGAAATGTTCCCAGCTTTTGGCCGTGGATTGGCTTAGTTGGATACCCTTTCGATGCCAAAACAACACCAAAACAAGCATCTTCATTTTCTTCAACTTCTGGTAATGGTCGATCATTTATTGCTGCGTCTACAAGTTCGAACAAGTCGGTTTTCATGCGGGGCAAAATCACCTGGGTCTCTGGATCACCTAGACGAACATTATATTCAATCACTTTTGGACCATTATCAGTCAAAATAAGGCCAATATATAAAATCCCATGGTAGTGATACTCGCCAGCCACCAAACCATCAATTGTTGGCTTAAGTACTTCATCAATCATCTGTTGACGAACGGCTGAGGAAAGTTGTGGCAAGGGACTATAAGCCCCCATCCCCCCAGTATTAGGACCTTTATCGTCATCAAATGCTCGTTTGTGGTCTTGAGCCATGGGCAAAATTTGGTAGTGGCCATTACTAATCAAAACAAACATTGAATATTCAGGACCTGATAGACATTCTTCAATCACAAGGCGCGCCTGACCATTGACAAACATTTCTTTGATTGTCTTAATTGCTTCTGCACGATCTTTTGCAATGACAACCCCTTTTCCTCCAGCTAAACCATTTTCTTTAATTACTACTGGAAAGCCAAATTGCCCAACGTTATTAATCGCTGCTGTTTGATCCCGATATGTCGCATGGCGGGCAGTGGGAACGTGATAATTATTCATAAAATTAAGGGCATAGTCTTTCGAACCTTCTAATTGGGCAGCCCGCGCATCAGGGCCAAAAATCTTTAGTCCAGCGGCCTTAAATTCATCAGCAATCCCATCAACCAAGCAATCCTCAGGACCCACGAATGTCCACGCGACATTATGTTCTTTAGCAAATTGAATCAGCTTAGCAAAGTCAGTTTCCGCAATTGCAATGGGAACTACTCCTACAGTCGACATCCCCACGTTGCCTGGCGCACAATAAACTTGCTTAACACGGGGACTTTCTTGTAATTTTTTCGCCACGGCAAATTCACGACCGCCTTCACCTACAACTAATACGTTGACCTGCTTTTCCATGATACCCTCCTAGCTTTAATGGCGGAAATGACGAATGCCTGTTGTGACCATTGCAATTCCATACTTATTTGCCATCTCAATTGATTCTTGATCGCGAATTGATCCTCCTGGCTGAACAATCGCCTTAATGCCATTTTGACCCGCATATTCAACACAATCACCAAATGGGAAGAAAGCATCCGATGCCATCACTGTCCGGTCATCAATCGCCTCGCCAGCATGTTTTACGGCAATTTTCAATGAATCAATTCGGTTAGGTTGACCTTCTCCGACCCCTAATGTCCGCTCATCATTTGCTAAGACAATCGCATTTGATTTGGCATGCTTAACTGCTTTCCAGGCAAACATTAATGTCTTAAGCTGTTCCTCTGTTGGTTGCTTTTCAGTAACACATTGCCAGTCGTGGTAATCTTCCTTAAGCGTGTCTTGTTCCTGCAACAACATTCCACCCATCACTGAAACAACTTCATGTTTAGTTGGTTCATCCTTCTTACTAAAGTCCAGACTCAACAAACGAATATTTTTCTTCTTTGCCAATAACTCAAATGCATCATCGTCAAAGCCAGGTGCAATGACAATTTCTAAAAAGATTTTGTGCATTTTCTCGGCGGTAGCTAAATCAACTTGCCGATTAAGAGCAATCACTCCCCCAAAAATAGAAACAGGGTCAGCTTCATAGGCACGATCCCAAGCTTGAACCAAACTATCCCCTCGGCCAATGCCACATGGGTTCATATGTTTCATCGCTACAACTGTTGGTTCATCAAATTCGCGAATGCACCGTAATGCTTCATCAGCATCTTTAATATTATTGTAGGAAAGCTTCTTACCATGTAATTGTTTAGCCTGTAAAACTGAAAAAGCCTTAGGAAGCGCGTCTTCATATAACCAAGCCTTTTGGTGACTATTTTCACCATAACGCATTGTTTCTTTTAAATCCCAGCTTAAAGTTAATTTTTCTGGATCTTCAAGCCCTGTCTGTTTTGTAAGGTATTGAGAGATGAGGGAATCATAGGCTGCCGTATGACGAAAGGCTTTCGCTGCTAAGAGTGCTCGAGTTGCTAATGATGTTTCACCATCTTCTTTGATCTGGGCTAAGACTTCATCGTAATCGGCTTGGTCCACCACGATTGTTACATCATGATAGTTTTTAGCAGCTGAGCGGACCATGCTAGGACCACCAATATCAATATTTTCAATTGCATCGGCTAATTCCACTCCCGGCTTTTCGATCGTCTCTTTAAATGGATAAAGATTAACACAGACTAAATCGATTGGCGTAATATTAAGTTTTTCGAGGGTCGCCATGTGTTCTGGTAAGTCCCGGCGAGCCAATAGTCCCCCATGGACGTATGGATTAAGAGTCTTTACGCGGCCATCAAGAATTTCCGGAAAATGAGTAACATCCTCAATCCCAATTGTTTCAATTCCCGCTTCATCTAAAACCCGCTTCGTCCCACCAGTCGAGATAATTTCAAAACCATTTTCAACTAATCCTTTAACGAATGGGACCAGGTTTTGCTTATCAGAAACGCTTACTAATGCTCTTTTCATAATTTAATGTTGCTCCTTTTCTAATGCCTGCTTTAATGCTTCAGGATATAACCGGTGCTCAGTTTCATGAACCCGTGCTTCTAAGGTTTCAATAGTATCAGTTGGTAAAATTGGGACGTGTTCCTGGGCGATAATTGGGCCGGAATCGAGTCCCGCATCAATATAGTGTACGGTGACGCCTGTCTGGGCTTGTTGATCAGCAAATGCCCGTTCAATCGAATGTAGTCCCGGATATTCTGGCAACCATGCTGGATGAAGGTTAATAATTTGGTGAGCATAATGATCCAAAATAGTGGGCCCAATTACTCGTAAATAACCAGCAAGGGCAATAAAGTCAATTTGATACTTTTTCAACACTCCCAATAACTTTTCCTCGTATTCCTGTTTTCCCCCACAAGATTTGACCGTAAAGCTTTCTGCCGGAATCCCCAGACGGGCAGCTCTTTTCATTACCGGAGCATCTGGATGATTACAGAATAATAATGCTAATTCACCAGGAAGATCATTATTTTTGAAGTGCTGTGCTAAGACTTCAAAATTCGTTCCGTTTCCTGATGCTAAAATTGCGACTCTCATTTACAACCCTCACTTGATAACAATCTTTTTTGTATCTGGTAAACAATGACGAAGATAACCAATTTGATAACTTGTCATGTTTTTATTTGATAGTATCTCTTGAACTTGTGCTACTTGATCTGGTGCTACTGCTAAGACCATTCCTATTCCCATGTTAAATGCTTCGAAACAATCTTCCTTAGTAAGGTCTCCTAGCACCCGCAAATAGTCAAAGACCGGAAGCTGTGGCCACCGACCAGGATCAATCACCGCTTGCAAGTTATCTCCTAACATCCGGGGAACATTTTCAATCAATCCTCCACCAGTAATATGGCTAATCCCATGAACCAATTTGCGATGGACTAATGGCAAGACCGCTTGAACATAAATCCTAGTAGGAGTCAGGATCGTTTCTCCTACCGTCTTTCCTCTCAAGGCTTCTGGGCGATCAGTTAATTTGACGTGATTATCCTTAAATAAGATCTGCCGGACAAGGGAAAAGCCATTGGAATGCAAGCCACTTGATGGGAGGCCAAGTAAAATATCACCTTTTTGCGGTCCAGCAGCGGTAAGAAGTTCTTCTTTTTCTGCTATCCCTGTTACTGTTCCTGCCAGGTCATACTCATTGGCTGCATACATATCTGGCATTTCTGCTGTTTCTCCACCAATTAAAGCGGCTCCAGCTTCTCGGCAACCAGTCGCTACTCCGCTAACAATCGCTGCCATCTTAGCCGGATCATTATGGCCGGTCGCAATGTAGTCGAGAAATGTTATTGGTTCCGCTCCCTGCGCCAAGACATCATTAACGCACATTGCGACAACATCGATCCCGATTGTATCGTGCTTATTCATTTGTTGGGCAATTAAGAGTTTCGTTCCCACACCATCAGTGCCAGAGACAAGGACCGGATGCCGTACCTGTAATTTTCCTAAGTCAAACATCCCCCCAAAGCTGCCAATTCCCCCAATCACACCTGGGCGATCAGTTGATTTGACTGCATCTTTAATACGATGAACAAGTTCGTACCCGGCATTTACATCCACCCCTGCATCTTGATAACGACTCATCCTCTTACCCCTTTCTTGCTAATCGCTCTTGTTCGCTTAACGACTTTAAGTACCCTTCTTCATAATCATAAAGTGGCGTTGGGTACTTCCCATCAAAATAAGCCACGGTAAGTCCACCATTAGGAGCATCTCCTGCATCTGGTACGTTAATTGCTTTGATTAAACTATCAATACTCAAAAAGTTAAGAGAATCTGCACCAATTAACTGCCGCATTTCTTCAATGGAGTAATGAGCAGCCATCAGTTCTGAACGCGTTGATACGTCAATCCCATAGAAACACGGAAACTTAAATGGTGGTGAGGAAATAAGCATATGAATTTCTTTAGCCCCAGCTCTTTTTAGCATTTGGACAATCTGCTTAGAAGTTGTTCCGCGCACAATCGAATCGTCGACTACTACCACTCTTTTTCCTTTTACAACTCCGCGGACAGCTGACAGTTTCATATGAACGCCTAACTCCCGTAACTCTTGAGTTGGTTGAATAAACGTTCGCGCAACATATTGGCTCTTTATTAACCCCATTTCATATGGAAGGCCACTTTCTTCAGCATATCCACTAGCAGCAGACAACGATGAGTTAGGTACTCCAATCACCATATCAGCATCAACCGGATGTTCCTTTGCTAATAACTTTCCCATTCGTTTCCGCGCATTATGTACCGTTACCCCATGAATAATAGAATCAGGACGGGCAAAATAGATATACTCCATTGAGCAAATTGCCAGCTGAGTTTGGGTAGTGTAATGGTCAATATGTAACCCATTTTTATCAATAACTATTAATTCTCCTGGCAAAACATCACGCACAAATTGAGCACTAATAATATCTAAAGCACAAGTCTCACTAGCAACAACATAAGCACCATTTTCTAACCTTCCAATACATAAAGGACGAATCCCATTAGGATCCAAAGCCGCAATCAACCGATCTTTTTGCAGTAATAGGTAGGCAAATCCACCATGGACAAGGTTGAGGCTTTTCTTCAAAGCAGGAATAAAACCTTCATTAATATATTTCCGAATAAGGTGAATTAAAATTTCCGTATCAGAATCTGACTGGAAAACTGCCCCTTCATTTTCCAATTCACGACGAAGGGTAACAGCATTAGTTAAATTACCATTATGGGCAAGGGCAACGGCGCCATCATGAAAGTGAAAAAGGAAGGGTTGAACATTGGAAATCGAGTTATGTCCACTTGTCCCATAACGCACATGGCCAATCGCAGCGTTTCCTTTTAATCGTTTAAGCTCAGCCGGATCAGCAAACACTTTCGCCAACAATCCTCGGTCACGGTGCTGATAAAGTTCCGTTCCATCAGTTGAGACAATACCGGCTCCTTCTTGGCCGCGATGTTGAAGAGTATGCAGGCCGTAATAGGTTAATTGACTAGCGTTAGCCGCATCAAAAACCCCAAAGACCCCACATTCTTCATTTAATCCTTTGATTTCAGTTGGCACGGAATTGCCTCCTCCCATGTTTTTTGTAATTTTGCAACACTTTCATTGAGTTCACCATTTGCCAGTTTAACCATTAACCAGTGGCTATTTGTAACTTCTCCAATTAGGTGTGCATCTTTTCCTAATGCCTGTTCGAATTCGGTTGCTTTTTCAGGAGCAACCGTCACGATAAATCTTCCAGGAGTCTCACTAAATAGGCGAGCTGCTGGCTGATCAGCAAAGTCAACTTTCAACCCTAAATCAGTTTTGAAGACCGTTTCTGCTAAGGCTACTCCGAGACCACCTTCACTCAAATCATGTGCACTGGAAACAAGGCCGTTCTCCATCGTCGTCAGTAAACGTTGCATATATTGATGAACATGGTGAAGGTCAAATGACTTAACAATTCCGCTAATATCGCCGGTCATCATTTTTTGCAACTCAGACCCCGCATAATCATCACGAGTTTGGCCCACTAGATAAACCTTATCTCCCGGGTGTTGGACAAACGAAGGAATTACGCGATCAATATTTTTAATTAGACCAACCATTCCAACCATCGGCGTCGGATGAATTGCTTGCTCATTGTTTTCGTTATATAAAGAAACATTCCCAGAAATAACCGGAGTATTAAATTCACGGCAAGCATCAGCCATCCCTTGAACAGATTGATGAAGTTCCCAGAAAATTTCTGGATCAGTTGGGTCACCATAATTTAAGCAGTCAGTAATTGCTAACGGCTCAGCTCCACTGGCAATTATGTTGGCAGCTGCTTCAACTAAGGCAATTTGTCCACCAACTTCTGGACTAAGGTAAACAAACCGACCGTTCCCATCAGTTGTCATCGCTAACCCTTTATGTGTTCCACGAATCCGCAGAACCCCAGCATCACTCCCGGGCCCAGCTACTGTGTTTGTCCGTACTTGAGAATCATATTGCTGATAAAGACTACTTTTATCCGCAATCGTTGACTGAGCAAGCAAGGCAGTTAAAACTTCAGCAACGTTATCAACATCTGGAATCCACGCTGGCTGCTGTTCGGCTAATTCAATCCGCGCAGGCTTTTTTTCGAGGCTTTCTTCTTCTAGTACGTCATCCGTTAAACTCGACACTGGGATATGACATACTTCTTCACCATCATGAAAGAGAACATAATCATGACCCGCAGTAATCCGGCCAATTGTGACCGCTTCAAGATCGTAAAAATCAAAAATCTTTTTGATATCTTCTTCATGACCTTTTTTTACGCAAAGTAGCATCCGTTCTTGGGATTCACTAAGCATAATTTCATAAGCCGACATCCCGGGTTCACGTTGCGGAACAAGATCCAAATTTAGCTCCATTCCACTTTTACCTTCGGAAGCCATTTCCGCACTTGAAGAAACAATCCCTGCTGCCCCCATATCTTGGATTCCTACTAACCAGTCTGGATGATTTCTAATAAGGTCAAGACAGGCTTCTAATAAGAGTTTTTCCATAAAAGGATTACCAACTTGAACCGCCGAACGTTGCGTCGTATTTTCATCATTAAAGTCTGCGGAAGCAAAGGTGGCGCCATGAATTCCATCACGGCCGGTTTTAGCGCCGACATACATCACTGCATTTCCAATTCCGGCAGCGCGACCCTGCTGGATATCTTTTTGGTCCATTAAGCCAACACTCATTGCATTACACAGAATATTGCCCTGGTAGCATGGATCAAATGTTGTTTCACCCGCAATTGTAGGAATTCCCATACAATTACCGTAATCACCAATTCCCCGAACAGTATTAGTTACTTTCATCCGCGTTGTCGAATTATCTAATTCACCGAAATGGAGGGAATCAAGGGAAGCGATTGGTCGTGCCCCCATGCTGAAAATGTCCCGTAGAATCCCACCGACACCGGTTGCTGCTCCTTGATAAGGTTCAACAGTTGTCGGATGATTGTGACTTTCAGCTTTGAATACCACCGCTTGTCCATCATCAATATCAACAACCCCTGCTCCTTCTCCGGGACCTTGCAATACTCGCTCATTTTTATTAGGGAAGAGACGCAGAACCGGCTTTGACTTTTTATATGAACAGTGCTCACTCCACATCGCAGAAAACAAGCCAGTTTCAGTATAATTTGGTAATCGCCCCAAGAGCTGGGTACGAATGTAATCATATTCTGCTTCTGTCAAGCTCCAATCTAAGTATGGTTTCTTTTCTTTAATCTCTTCTGGGGTCATTGCTTGCTTCATTAACTATGCCTCCACTTTAATTCTGCCGTTTTCTAACAAGGATTCAAATAACCGTAAGCCATCCGTACTGCCAAGAATAGTTTCTACTGCCCGTTCAGGATGGGGCATCATGCCTAAGACATTTCCGTGCTTATTAGTAATTCCAGCAATGTTGCGTAAACTACCATTTGGATTTTCAGTCGCGTAACGAAAAACAATTTGATTATTTGCTTCCAGTTCATCTAATGTTTTTTCATCTGCATAGTAACTACCATCGGCATGCGCAATTGGTAATGCGATTCGTTCGTGATCCTGATAATGACTAGTAAAAAGAGTGTGCGAGTTCACTACTTCTAAAGGAACAGTTTTGCAAACAAAGCGTTGGCTATCATTGCGTTTGAGTCCGCCTGGCAAAAGACCTGCTTCTGTCAAAATTTGAAATCCGTTACACGTTCCAAAGACTGGTTTCCCCTCATTTGCCATCTTGATTATTGCAGGCATGATATTGGTAAACCGAGCAATTGCGCCAGCTCGTAGATAATCACCATAGGAAAATCCTCCTGGTAACATCACAGCATCAAAACCAGCTAAACTTTTTTGCCGGTGAGAAACATACTCCACATCTGCATGGCAAACGGAATGAAGGGCTTCATATAAATCCACATCGCAATTGGATCCTGGAAAAACAACCACCGCAATTTTCATCTAGGCTTCCTCCATAACTTGGTATGTATAAGTTTCCATATTGAAATTAACAAGGAGCTGATCAGCAATTTCTTTTACCGCTGATGCTACCTCATCCTCATTTGTGTCTAAGGTAACGTCAAAGAATTTCCCAACTTTAACGGCAGTTACTTCATCATGACCTAGAGAATGGATCGCATCCTTAATTGTTTCTCCCTGCGGATCAAAGACTGATTGCTTATACGTTACGAAAATCCGAACATTGACCATTTATGCTTCCTCCTTCATCACTGCTTCTAACCGTTCCAATACCTCATCATATGTTTGGGTTAAATCAGCAAGTTTGCGTCGATATACGTCTTTATCCATATGTTGCTTAGTTGTCAGATCCCATAACCGACAGTTATCTGGAGAAAATTCATCTGCAAGAATAATCTTGCCATCACTTAAACGGCCAAATTCGAGTTTGAAGTCAACCAACCGTAAATTAGCTTTAGCAAATAATGGTTTAAGTAAGTTATTGACCTTCCGACAGATCCCCCACATTTGCGCAAGCTCCTCTTTGCTGGCAATCTTAAGAGCAATCGTTGCGGATTCATTGATAAAGGGATCATTAAGCTCATCGCTTTTATAGAACGTTTCCTCAACTGGTGAAGGAAGCTCTTCCCCTTCTGAAAGTCCATACCGACTTGCAAAATGGCCAGCAATTACATTCCGCGTTACAAATTCAAGCGGGAACATCTCACATTTTTTTACAAGGTCTTCGTTAGTTGATAGTTTCTTAATAAAGTGGGTCTCAATTCCTTGCTTCATTAAGTAACCAAAAACGAGGGAAGAAATAGCATTGGCAGCCTTACCCTTACCAGTAAAGTGATCCTTCTTTTTTCCGTTGAGGGCGGTAGCTTGGTCCAGATAAACTACTCGTAAAACCGCTGGATCCTCAGTTTGCCACATCTGCTTTGCCTTGCCGGTATACAATAACTTCTCCATTTGCGGAACTTCCTTTCAGTAAAACACGAACATTTATTTTAATATCCGAAAATTAATTCGATATTTCATGACAACAATATACTCTTTCCCCCTCCCGATTGTCAATACAAATTACGATATTTATATGATTTTCAGTTTAAATTGTTCGTGTTTTTCTAAATAGAGCATAACAAAAAGGCTAGACAAACTTTTTTGTTCGTCTAGCCCCTTAAACTAACTTAAATTAGTCTAATCCCAATCGTTTATAAATGTCATCAACATGGCGGAGGTGCCAGTGGTAATCAAAGGCATCATCAAGATCTTCTTTAGTTAATTGCTTTTGAATTGTTGGGTCATCTTCCAATAGTGGGCGGAATGGAATCTGTTCTGCCCAGCACTTAGCGGTATATGGTTGAATCAAATCATAAGCTGCTTCCCGAGTCATCCCACTGTTAACCAACTTCAAAAGAACCCGACCACTGTAAATTAAGCCCAATGTCTTATCCATATTCTTCTTCATTGTTTCAGGGAATACATCAAGATTCCTTAAAATTCGACCAAAACGCCGCAACATGTAATCAAGTAATGAAGTTGCATCTGGTAAAATCATTCGCTCTGCACTGGAATGAGAAATATCCCGTTCATGCCAAAGCGAAACATCTTCATAAGCAGGTACCATAAAGCCCCGGAGCATCCGCGCACAACCAGTAATGTTTTCTGAGCCAATTGGATTACGCTTATGTGGCATAGCAGAAGATCCTTTTTGTCCCTTGGCAAAGTGTTCTTCGACTTCATGGATTTCTGTTCGTTGAAGAGAGCGAATCTCGGTTGCCATTTCTTCCATACTTGTTCCAATAAGCGCAATGGTAGCAATATATTCAGCATGTAAATCTCGCGGAAGAACTTGTGTGGAGATTTCTTGAGGACGTAAGCCAAGTTTTTTGCAGACATATTCCTCAACAAATGGGTCAATTTCAGCAAAAGTTCCTACTGCACCAGAAATTTTACCCGCTTCGACACCCTTAGCAGCATGTTCAAAACGTTCTTTATTACGCTTCATTTCTGAATACCACCGAGCAGCTTTCAAGCCAAAAGTTGTTGGTTCAGCATGGATACCATGTGTTCGTCCCATACAAACTGTGTACTTATATTTTTCAGCTAATTCTTTAAGGACATCCATAAAGTTATCAATATCTTGACGAAGGATATCGTTCGTCTTTTTTAATCGCAAGCCTTGTGCAGTATCAACTACATCTGTACTCGTCATTCCGTAGTGAACCCACTTTCGTTCAGGCCCCAATGATTTAGAAACATCACGGGTAAAAGCAATCACATCATGATGAGTCACTGCTTCAATCTCTGCAATTCCCTCCACAGAAAACTTGGCATTCTTTTTAATCTTTTCCACATCTTCTGCTGGAATATGCCCAAGCTTACTCCACGCTTCATCAGCAGCAATCTCAACATCTAACCAACATTGGTATTGTGTTTCTAAGCTCCAAATCTTTTTCATCTCTGGACTGGTATAACGATCAATCATCAGTCAAAAATCCTCTCTATTTTTTCTAAATGTATTATCGCACAGGAAAAGCGGTTACGTAAAGCCGAACTTTATGCACCCCAGATACCTGCATTGTCAATTTCTGCTAAAGTAGCTTCAATATCATCAGTCAAGATTGTAACGTGGCCCATTTTCCGGTTATGACGAACTTCTGCTTTCCCATAATCATGAAAATGCCAATTTGCCTTTTTCTGAATCTGTTGTCGGACTCCATTAACATGCTGACCTAAAACATTTACCATTACCACCGGCTTTAATAACTCTACTTGCGGGAGTGGCCAGTTACAAATTGCTCGATTATGGATGGCGAACTGTGAGAAGTTACAAGCTTCAATTGAATAATGACCAGAATTGTGAGGACGAGGAGCAAGCTCATTAATATAGATCTCTCCATCATCTGTTACAAACATTTCAACCCCTAAAATCCCTCGCAAATTAATCGCTTGGGCAATCTGCACCGCTATTTTTTGCGCCTTTTGTTGTAATTCAGAAGAGATTCTTGCTGGGACAATGCTTAAATGTAGAATTTCATCATGGTGAATATTTTCTGAAACAGGAAAAGCCGTTATTTCTCCATCTTCATTACGTCCGACCATTACTGAACATTCGCGGTTAAAAGGAACCCAGCCTTCTAAGATACAGTCGCCAGTGGCTAAAATAGACGCACACTTATCGAGGTCATCCTTATTACGTAATACTTCTTGACCGTGTCCGTCATATCCCCCTTCACTAGTTTTCAAAACTGCTGGGTAACCGATTTTCTTTACTGCATCTTTTAATTCAGCAGAAGTATGTACTGCCATGAAAGGTGCTGTTTTTACCCCTGCCTGACGTAAGAAATTCTTTTCCCGTAAACGATTTTTGGTCGTGTAAAGCAAATTAGTTCCCTGGGGAAGATAAACGCGATCCTGTATATCTTCCAAAGCATTTAAATCAACATTTTCAAATTCGTAGGTTAATACATCCGCTTTATCAGCTAACTTTTCAATCGCTTTAGTATCGGCATAAGGAGCAACAATTTGTTCATCAGCAACCTGCCCCGCTGGACAATTTGGTGTCGGATCTAAAATAATAACCTTCATCCCCGTCTGTTTGGCATCCAATGCCATCATCTGTCCCAATTGGCCACCACCAATAATGCCAATAGTTGAGCCTTGTGGAATAAATTTATTCAAGATACTGCCCACTTTCTTTTGCTTGATCATGCATCGCCTGTCGATATTCGATGATTTGTTGTTGAATATGCTTATCTGTGATCCCAAGAATTTGCAATGCTAATAACGCTGCATTTTTAGCGCCTGCTTTTCCAATCGCAGTGGTTGCCACCGGAATTCCCGCTGGCATTTGAACAATTGATAAAAGCGAGTCCATGCCACCAAGAGCTTTTGTCTGTCCTGGGATCCCAATTACTGGCAGGGGGGTATTTGCCGCAATCATTCCGGGAAGATGGGCTGCTCCCCCGGCACATGCAATTATTACTTTGACCCCATTATCAACCGCATTTTGCGCAAACGCGAACATTTCATTTGGCATCCGATGAGCAGAAATCACGTTCTTTTCATATGAAACACCAAATTCATCTAAAATATCACAAGTTTCTTTAACAGTTGGCCAGTCTGATTTACTGCCCATTACTACACTAATATCACTCATAACAATGCCTCCTCAAATCTGCTTTAAGGATAGCAAAGATTTTTTTATAATTCAATGTAAAAATCGAACTTAATAAAGTTAAAACATAAAATAGTTCGTTAAAATTCATAAAAAAGAAAAAAGGCCGAATCCATTTCCAGCCTCTTTCCTAAATTATATTAGTTTAACTCCTTCAACATCTGGGTGTAAACGGACTACTTTTCCCTTTAGCCCCGCAGCATGCACTGCCTGTTCAAATAATCCGTAATTGTCATTATCGATAACTGTCATTACTGTTGGTCCGGCGCCGCTTAAATATGTTGCTAGTGCTCCATGTTTTTTTCCTAATTCACGAATTTGATCTAATTCTGGAACTAGCTCTTTGCGATATGGTTCATGAAAGCGATCTGCCTCCATTAATTTAAACGCTACATCATAGTTTTTAGCAAACAAACTAGCAACAAAGGTATTAGCAACCGCGCTCGCATGAACAGCTTGGGAATATTCTAGTTGATATGGCAAGGCAGCTCGCGCATCAGCTGTTTTTAGATTATAAGGCGGGATATATGCAGCAAAAGCATAGGGGAATAAGGGCGCTTCAATCGCAGAAAAATGCCCATTAATATGTGTCCCCACTACTAATCCCCCTAGAATAGTCGGTGCGACATTATCAGGATGGCCTTCAATCTGGCTGGCAATCTCAACTTTTTCTTCCTTGCTAAGGTTCAGGTTCTTAAGCTGATTTGCTAATTCGATTCCAGCAACAATTGCGCTTGAACTACTTCCTAATCCATGTGCTATCGGAATTTCACTGACTACCCGCAGGTGCTGTGGCGGCAAATCCGGTGCGACACTTAATGCCGTTGTTACAATCATATTCGTCTCATCATAAGGGAGCTTCCCAAGCTGGTGATCAACTTGCCAGTTATCGCTTGGACCAAGGACTTCTAATTTTAAATACAAAGAGACTGCAATCCCAATCGAGTCAAATCCCGGGCCAAGATTAGCACTGGAAGCAGGTGCTTGAATAATCATTATACTTCCTCCTATCCCATCACTTTATAAGCCGCCGACAAGTTAATTGACTGATCATTAGCTACTTTAGTTAGTAATGTCTGTAATTGTTCTTTGCTCATCCGGTGAGTAATGATTGCAATGTGCGCAATTTTGCCATCTTTTGTTTGGGTTATTTCACGAAAACTAGCATTAATATCCGTCATCATCTGGGTTAGCTTCAACATTTGCCCAGGAACATCCGGCAAGGTTAACGATAAATAATATGGATATTTTATATCAGCAAGTTTTGCCGGAATATAAGGTTGTTGGTAATTATTAAAGAGATTCCCATTAGTTCCCAGGATAATGTTTTTCGTTACCGTTGTAATATCACTTAACACACTGTTAGCAGTTGGCAAGCCCCCTGCACCGCGGCCATAGAAGAGCGTATCACCGACTGCTTGGGCTGTAACCATTACTGCATTAAATTCATTATTGATTGTTGCTAAAGGATGATCACGGGGGATTAACACTGGGCCAACTTCGACAAATACTCCATTATTAACCAGCTTGGTAATCCCTAGTAATTTAATTACGTATCCAAATGACGCTGCTTGTTGAACATCAGCGTCATTCAATCGGTCAATCCCTTCTACCGCAATGTCCTTAATATCTAGTTGAGTTCCAAATGCAAATTGACTTAATATAATCATCTTGTAAGCCGCATCCTTACCCGTCACGTCATTGGTTGGATCACTCTCTGCAAATCCCAGCTGTTGTGCTTGGGCAAGTGCTTGGTGGTATGACCATCCCCGCTGGCTCATTTGCGTTAAGATGTAATTCGTTGTTCCATTTACAATTCCCTTTACTTCAGTAACCTTATCTGCCGTAAAGCTATTAGCAATCGTCCGCAAAATAGGAATCCCACCAGCCACACTCGCTTCAAACATTAAGTCACAGTGATTTTCATGCGCGACAGTCATCAATTCTGGGCCATAAGACGCAATCAAATCCTTGTTCGCTGTGACCACGTTCTTATGATTTTTTAATAAGGTTGTAATATATTCTTTAGCCGGATGAATACCACCCATAAGTTCAACGACAATTTTTATTTCATCATCATTCAAGATTTCATCAAAATCAGTTGTTAAAGAAGTTTCATCAGCATACTTATTATAGTTACCAAGGTTTCGAACTAAAGCTGTTTTAACTGTTAACTTGCACCCAGTAACATCGAGAATTTTATCCGCATTTTGTTGAACCATCTGTAAGACTCCTGACCCGACCGTACCCAGACCGAGCAGTCCCAGTTTAATGTTTTTCATTTTCTCGCCTCAGTTTCTCATTGTTTTTTCATTTTCAGCATTGTACCATAGCATATAAGAAACATACAATTAAAATAAAATCACCTTTGAAATTGGAGGAATTATCATGGACTACCGTAGCACTCAGGGAGACTTATCAACGATTTTAAAATCACCAACTGCTATCTTACAAGGACTTTCTCCAGACGGCGGTCTTTATGTACCGCTTCATTTTCCTCAACCAACTTATAACCTTGCAACCTTAATTTCGTTGCCGTACCAACAACTTGCTGCAACTATTCTTAACTGGTTTTTTGATGAATTTACGAGCGACCAACTACTGAAAAATGCAAATACCGCTTATGGTAGTCAGTGGGATAACCGTTTAATTGCCCCATTAACGCCCAAACACGCCAGCAATTATTATCTTGAGCTTTTTCACGGGCCGACACTGGCATTTAAGGATATCGCCTTACAAATGTTACCCCAATTAGTGTCACGTGCTGCACAAAACACCCAACTAGAAAAACAAATCGTTATCCTCACCGCAACTTCTGGTGATACTGGAACAGCCGCAATGCGAGGGTTTAGCAATCAAAAAGACACACAGGTAATCGTCTTCTACCCTGCTGGCGGGGTTAGTCCGGTTCAATTACGCCAAATGCTGGGGCAGCCTGGATCAAACCTCCACGCAATCGCAATTAAGGGTAATTTTGATGATGCCCAAACAAGCGTTAAACATATTTTCAACGATCAAGCATTTAATGACCGCCTTGCGCAAAATAATAACTGCTTTTCCTCAGCTAATTCAATGAATATCGGGCGGCTTATCCCCCAAATTGTGTACTATTTTGCTGCATACGGACAGCTTGTTCATACAGGCGGGATCCAACTAGGGGAGAAAGTTAATTTCACCGTGCCGACTGGTAATTTTGGCGATATCCTCGCTGGTTACTACGCTAAAAAATTAGGCTTACCAATTAACAAGCTCTTGTGTGCTTCTAATAAAAACAATGTATTGACCGACTTTTTCAAGAGCGGAAAATATGAGCGGCGACGCAACTTTTACCTAACTAACTCACCAGCAATGGATATTTTAGTATCAAGTAATCTTGAGCGGCTCCTCTTTGATCTTTATGATGAAAGCTGCGTAACAGTTGCTAAATTAATGAAGCAATTAGCTACTGACGGTCACTACCAGGTAGATTCCACCGTATTAAATAAGCTTCAGGAGCAATTTGTGGCTGGTTTTGCGACCCCAGATGAAGTTGAAGCCGAAATTAAACGAGTATATTTAAATGATGGATATGTTATTGACCCGCATACTGCAGTGGCATCACATGTAACACATCAATATCAGCAACAAAGCCATGACACAACTCCCACAGTTATCGTGTCAACTGCCAGTCCATATAAATTCCCTGAAACCGTCTACCACGCACTAACCAACCAAAAAGTTAGTCAAATCGGGCTTCCTGCTCTTCAACAGTTACATGATCTTCTGGGAGATCAGCTTAGCGATGGTGTCCAAGCGTTAGTAGACCAAACGCCGCGCCAAGAAAAAGTCATTAACCCAGCAGACATGGAAACATTGATAAGTAAAATTTTAAACTTAAAGTAAGCTACCCTTGACGCTGCCGGTATTCCCGTAGTGTCATTCCTACCCGTTCCTTAAATATTTTACTAAAATAGGCACTCGTACTAAATCCCGCCCGCAAAGCAATATCCGTGATCGAAAGCTCCGAATGCCGCAATATTTTCTTTACCTGCTCAACCCGGTAATTTAATAAGTATTCAATTGGCGTTTGGTGAATGTTTTTCTTAAATGACCGAATACATTCTTTGGGACTAATATTGACCGCAGTTGCACTATCATTAATTGTTACCTTTTCCGCATAGTGTTTGTGCAAATACGCTAAAATATTTTTGCTGCGTTCACGTGGGATAACCGTCAATTGCTGGTGTTGTTCTTGAAACTTAATTTCAGCAATTAGTGTCAACCAAGCTTGTGAAAGGAGATTGCGGATTTAAAATTACTTATCAGGCTGGTCCGCCACATCTGTTAGCTGGTGGAGTAAGGTAATGAATTTTTGCCGGTCGGGTTAGATTCTTGAATCACCAAAACTTCAACTGAACGATTTTTTAAAACAGGGTTTAGGTATTTAGTGTAAAAAGCACTATTGAAATACCTGCCAAGCAGAAATGGAAATGTCACAATCATGTCCTAATGCTACCGGTGGGCACAAGGGATCAGAAAGTTCTTTATTATGATGACATGGTATAAATCTACAAAATGGCTAACCAGGAAATCTAGCTTATGTTACGATTAGGAATTATTGGAACCCATACTATTTTTGACTAGATGATTCATGCAGCACAAGATACTTGGAAATATTAACTTACTGTTGTGTATTCCCGTAAGCTTAGCACCGCAGAAGCATTTGGCAATAAATATAGGCTTCGCGACACGCTAATAATTGACAGTATTTTCGATACTAAGAAAGTGACTTATCTTAATAATCAGGGGAGTATTCAAGTTATCAATAACCACTACTTAGATAACACCATGTTTGACGAGTTAAACGATTTTGCACAACTCTTTACTAACCCCGAATCGCCACAGCAGCAGGATAATTATCAACGATGGATTGAACTAGCTAAAATTGTTAATATGACTCTATACCGTCTCCGTAAATCTGCAAATATTATTTTTCCAAGCGACTACTAATTAATCAACTCATTAAAAACGACAACTTAAAATGATATTTTAGAAATCACAAAAAGGGTTCCAGAGTTCGTTACCGAGCACTGGAGCCCTTTTTCGGCGTTATTTATACCGCTGCTTCATTTGTTCTTTAGTCTGCATTTCCTTCTGATTTAGCAATTCCATCACGTAAAGTTGCCATATCAACTGTACTCTCCCGAAATTCTTGATTATGAATCGGCAGATGTTGTTCCAGGTTATCAAAAATTTCAAAGCTACCTGTTAATTCTGGGGCATCAAACGCCAGAAGGTGACCAGCAAATTGTCGATCATCACTGATAAAGTGAAGGTGCCATCCCGCTGCCGTTATTGTTCCAAAGATTTCTGGCGCATAGTAGCCGATGATTGTCCCTGCGATATTATCAGCCGCAAATTCAGGCTGGTGTTGCGCAACATCGAGTAAAGTCGGGTATGGCTTTTCTTGCTTCGGAGCAATCCGAATTTTGACGTGCTTAAACTCACCACTCAATTGTAAGAATGCAAAAACATTAGTAAGCTGATGTTCTTTAACAAAATCATTATTCAGTTTAGCAAAGTTTATATTCCTTAATGTTATATCCTGTTGTTCAGCAGGAAAATGGACTGAAGCAAATGGCATTGTAGCATCCATATCTGTAATGTGGTTAACTTGACCACTTGAAACGGCCTGGTACACTTCATTATTCAGGATAACAACCTCACCGTCTAAGCCAGTAAAAGTACCGATTCCCATCGAACCATGTTTTAGCAAATTACCGACAGTAATTGTGCCATCAAAATTTCCTGCCATCAACGCAGCTAACGTTCCGTGTTCATATAATGTTGTCATAATCTTTGTTCTCCTCTTAGCCGAGTTGTGAATCAATCAAGTTGGCAGCTAATTCTTTATTATTACTGTAATCAACTGGCACATCTACCACAACTGGGCCGTCAATATTAAACGCTTGACTGAGTACCTTAGTAAGGTCAGCCGGCTTATTTACTCGCAGTCCAGTTGCACCAAAACTCTCAGCATACTTAACGATATCAACATTTCCAAATTTAACACCAGCTGCTTGTGAATACTTCATCTCTTCCTGGAACTTAACCATGTCGTAATGACCACCATCATTCCATACAATCGTTACAACATTAAGATGGTGTTGAACGGCTGTCGCTAATTCCGCCCCAGAGAAGAGGAAGCCTCCATCCCCGCAAACTGCCACTGATTTATGTTCGGGATAAAGCATCGCTGCAACCATCGCCCATGGCAAGCCAACGCCCAGTGTTTGCATCCCGTTACTAATTAACAGGTGTCGTGGTTGGTAGCAACGGAAATGTCGTGCCATCCAGATATAGTGGGAACCCACATCGAGCGCAACGTGCATATCATCAGTAACATTTTCTTGAATTGCATGCACAACCGCTAACGGATGGCTGGCATCATTGCTTGTTGGTACTTGAATCTTTTTATCTTGGTCAAGTTCTTGCTTATACTTAGCGAGTTGCTCAGTGGCTGCAACAGGATATTCATACCCTTTTAGTAACTTATCAAGCTCCGTTAAGCTTATAGCAATATTACCAACTAGTTGCATGATTGGCGTATAGTGGTTATCAATTTGCGCTGGCAAGGTATCAAGGTTTACAATTCGCAGATTCCCCTCCTTGTTCCAGTTCCGTGGTTCATATTCAATCGGATCATAACCAACAGCAATAACAAGGTCGCTTTGTTGAAGAAGCTGATCTCCTACTTGATTACGGAAAAGGCCAATCCGTCCAAAGTATGACTGTTGTTCTAAGTCACGTGATACTACTCCAGCCGCTTGATATGTTTCAACAACAGGCAATGAATAATCACTTAATAATTTGCGGATAGCAGTCGTAATTTCTTCATCCGCGCCCCGTTGACCGACTAAGATAACCGGCATTTTACTATTTTTAATTAGTTCGACTAGTTTTTGTAAGTCATTTGGATCAGCAGGACCCATCTTAGGTGTTTCATAAATTGGCAATGGCTTTTCAGTTACCTCAGCATCATCAACGTCTTGTGGAAGACTAACGAAAGCTGCTCCCTTACGTGCATCCTGACTCGCTTCAAATGCATTGGCCATAATTTCTGAAATATTATTAGAGTCTTGAATTTCAGCGCTATATTGCGTAATCGGTGCCATAATTTCAGTTGAAGGCGTGCTTTGGTGGGTTGCGCGATGAAGGTCTTTTCGTTGTACTTGTCCCCCAATCGCTAACATTGGATCTCCTTCTGCGTTGGCTGTCATGATCCCAGTTGCTAAATTACCAACTCCTGGGCCAGATGTAGTGATCGCGACCCCTGTTTTTCCGGTTAAGCGACCATAAGCTTGGGCCATAAACGCCGCATTTTGCTCATGCCGGGTAACAATTAATTTAGGTGCATCTTCACTGTCTTGACCATCTAGTCCTTCAAACAAACGATCAATCTTCGCTCCGGGAATACCAAAGACGAGATTAACCCCGTGTTTTCTTAAACTATCAATAACAATATCTGCGCCATGTAGTTTCTTTTCCATTAGTCATTCACCTCTACCTAATTAAACTTATAAAACGATATACCTCTACTGTAGTCCTTATTTTATAATTTCACAAGAAAACGATTAAGTTCACATAGCAGTATATCAACAACTTCAACCCGCTAGCCTTGAAAAGTTTGTGAAAAAAACATCGATGTACGTTATTGCACAATCGATGTTTTGTGTTGGTTATTTAGAATAATCCGGTAATTTTACCATTATCGTCAATCGTCATGTTTACAGCCGCTGGTTCTTTAGGGAGACCTGGCATTGTCATCATATTACCAGCTAATGCCACGATAAAGCCGGCACCGATCTTTGGTACCAATTCCCGAATATGGAAAGTAAAGTCAGTTGGGGCACCGAGTTGTTTTTGGTCATCTGTAAATGAGTACTGGGTCTTAGCAATACATACTGGCAAGTCATTCCATCCATACTTAGCAAATCGCTTCAATTGATTTTGTGCTTTACGGCTAAATGATACTTCTTTAGCACCATAAATCTGCTTAGCAATCTTCTCTAACTTAGTTTGAAGGTCATCAACTTGAACGTCATAGATATGAGTAAATTCACTTGGACTATCAGCAAGTTCGACTACTTTATTAGCCAAATCATGGGTACCTTTACCGCCCTTAGCCCAAGCATCAGTCAAAATTGCTTCAACATTTTGCTTAGCACAGTCATCCTTAATCATTTGAATTTCTTTATCGGTATCACTGACAAAATGGTTGATTGCAACTACGATTGGTAACCCATATAATTGCATATTCTTAATGTGACGATTAAGGTTTGCCATTCCTTTTTTCAGCGCATCAAGATTTTCATCATTTAAGTCTGCAAGTTTGGCACCGCCATTGTATTCTAGCGCTCGGACAGTCGCTACGATGACAATTGCATCTGGATGCTTACCAAGAACACGTTGTTTAATATCAAGGAATTTTTCCCCACCAAGGTCAGCCCCAAAGCCAGCTTCCGTCACAGTATAGTCAGAAAGGTTAAGGGCAGTTTGCGTCGCCAAAACGCTATTACACCCATGGGCAATGTTGGCAAATGGTCCCCCATGTACGATTGTTGGCGTATGGTCTAAAGTTTGGACAAGGTTAGGCTTTAATGCATCTTTCAAGATAATTGTAATTGCATCCTGAAAATTAAGCTGGCCAACTGTGACCGGTTCTTTATCGTATGTATATCCTACTACAATTCGACTAATCCGTTCTTTCAAGTCATGAAGACTAGTTGATAGACATAAAATTGCCATCAACTCGGAAGCAGCTGTGATGTCAAAGCCTGTTTCACGTGGAACACCAGCCATTGGACCGCCAAGACCGGTAACTACATTTCGGAGAGCACGATCGTTAACGTCTTCTACCCGTTTCCAGATAATTCGCCGCGGATCAAGGTTCAGTGCATTATCACGCATAATATAGTTATCAATTAAAGCGGCCAAAGTATTATTAGCACTTGTAAGAGCATGCAAGTCACCGGTAAAGTTCAGGTTAATATCTTCCATTGGAACAACCTGACTATATCCACCACCAGTTGCACCACCTTTGATTCCAAAAACAGGCCCCATCGATGGTTCACGCATTGCAATCGTTGTCTGATAATTTAATTGATTTAATGCATCCCCTAAGCCAATGAGGACAGTCGACTTCCCTTCACCAGCAGGAGTAGGGTTGATGGACGTAACTAAAATTAGTTTATGTTTTTTATCAGGTAAAGGCTTTACATTTAAATCAATTTTGGCTTTATACTTACCATATTGTTCGATTTTGTCTTCTGAAAGTCCGAGTTTCTCGGCAATTTCTGTAATTGGTTCCAGTGTCGCTTGGTCTGCAATCTCGATGTCTGTCATGAATATCAGCTTCCTTTCTTTAGACCTATCTTAATTTTATTATACACTAACTCAAGACTTTTTCAGCAATTTTGCAAAATAAGTTCGATTTTAATTAACTTTATCCAATGAATTAACATAAATTGTTCGGATAACAAAAAACTAGGAGAAAACTTTTTCTCCCAGCCTTAACTGTTTCCATGAATAGTAGCAAGACATTATGGAAATAACTTCGCGTCGTCACAAGGCTAATTCTCACTCACACTTCTTTTTTTATTCTTTTTGCACCGCGAATGGGCTTTACGCCTAATACATCAAGTAAGAAGGTAAAGATTGGTACCCCCACAATCAATCCCCATGTACCAAAAAGATGTTCACCAATCAGTAATACGATAAAAGTATAAAAGATTGGTAGATCTGTCCGGCTAGACATAAACTTAGGATTTAAGACGTAGGCCTCCAAAGTATGGATGATGATAATCATGATGATAATGTAAACCACATCGCGAATTCCACCGACTGAGTAACCAACCATCGCCAATGGGATTGTTGAAATAATTACTCCAGCAACCGGAACCAAACTAAAGATAAACACAATTAACGATAGGGCAAAAATCTGCGGCATCCGCATAAATAATAGGCCAATCGTGGTAATCACTGTATTGCAAATAGCAATAAAAAATTGGGCCTCTAATACTACCCCAAAAGTATTGACAAATTTTTTACCAAAATAATCAATATCCTGGAAAAACCAGCCAAAATCACTATCTAAAAAGCTATGAGAAAATTCATTCATTTGTTTTAATTCAAGCGTATAGAAAAAGCTCAAGATTAAAGACATTACAAATGAAACGGTAATTGCACCAATACTTGTCAAAGTACTAACCGCGATTGTTATCCCATGCCGAACCTGACTCATAATAGTGGCGGTACTTATGTAATGGCTGACATAACGATATATCATCGTCGCTTGATGAGTACTATAGAAATGAACTACTGAATTGACCATTTTAACAACTTGCCGAGATAAAACCGGTAAATAGCGGGTCACCCCTAAGTATAAGAGAACAATTAACAATACATAGGTAACGATTACAATTAAACTTGTCGACATTCGTGGTAACCATCGCTGGACGAGTCTTACCCAACTAACAACAAGATAAGTAAGAATAAATGTAAATAAAATTAAATTCATCATTGATTTCATTAGCCAGAGTACGACAATGATTAATAATAAGACAGTGAAACGCCGTAGTTTTACATTCTCAATAAAATGCTTCCAGGCATTCGTCATTCAATCATCTCCCTATTTTTCCTACTAATTAGCATAGTAGCAAGCTTTCATTTTTTCAGCAATTAGTTTATCGCTTTCTTATGAAATGTTTTCATTAATTGTCTTGAAACACTTTTATTTTCAGGGTGTTATAATGAATATTATTATTGCAGAAAGAAGGATGCGTTTCATGTTAGAAAAGACGTTCTACAAGTCACTACTAAAGCACTCATTTAACATTCCCGTAAAGATCGTATTTTGGGATGGATCAAGTGTTATCTATGGTGACGGAACTCCTGAGGTAACTATCACCTTTAATGAGAAAATTCCAATGCGTGATATTACCAAGAACGCCTCAATTGCACTTGGGGAAGCCTACATGGATAAGAAAATCGAGATCCAGGGTAGCATTCAAAAATTGATCGAATCAGCATATGAAAGTGCCGATAGTTTTATGCGGAGTTCTAAGTTCCGCAAATTTTTGCCTAAACAAGGCCACTCAGAAAAAGAGAGCGAAAATGATGTCCAAAGTCATTATGATGTTGGGAACGACTTCTACAAGTTATGGCTTGATGATACGCTAACTTACTCATGTGCTTATTTTACTGATGGCAACCATGATGATCTTACAAAAGCACAAGTTGATAAGGTTCATCACATCTTAAAGAAGCTTGATCCAAAGCCTGGCAAAACATTGCTTGATATTGGATGTGGTTGGGGAACATTAATGTTAACTGCTGCAAAAGAATATGGCTTAAAAGTTACTGGGGTTACTTTAAGCGAAGAACAATATCGCTTTGTTAAGGAACGGATTGAAAAAGAAGGTTTGCAAGACGTTGCCGAAGTTAAACTTGTTGATTACCGTGAACTTGGTGACCAAAAGTGGGATTATATTACATCCGTTGGTATGTTTGAACACGTTGGAAAAGAAAATCTAGGTTTTTACTTTAAAGATATCCAAGGTTGCCTTGCTGATGATGGTGTTGCCTTGATTCATGGTATCACTCGTCAACAAGGCGGTGCATATAATGGGTGGATTAACAAGTATATCTTCCCTGGCGGTTATGTACCTGGTCTCGAAGAAATGATCGGTCACATTGAAGAAAATCATATGCAAATCGCTGATATCGAAATGCTTCGCCGTCACTATCAACGCACCCTCGAAATTTGGGACATGAACTTTAATGAACATCGTGCTCAAATCCTTGATATGATGGGTGAACGTTTTACACGGATGTGGGATTTATATCTTCAAGCATGTGCTGCATCATTTGAATCTGGAAATATTGATGTTATTCAATACTTGATAACTAAGGGTCCTTCAGGTAAAAACTTACCAATGACTCGTGATTACATGACAAAATAGAACAACCTAAGATTAGTTCAGGACGAAAAATATCTCGTTCTGGACTTTTTTGTTACTCTAAAGATAGAGCGTAGAGCTGGTGAGAAATCTTTATTTTCTCCAGCTCTTTAGCAAACTTACCCTTTGAAATCTTTTAATATTATTCGTGTTTTAGTTTAAAAATAGGTTGATTTAAATTAAAACGTTCGTTATTATAATAACACATTCGAATGTAACTGTTCTATCACTTTCAGAATTTCAAAGGAGTATATAAATTATGCAAAGTCAATTTTCAACTGTTGAAGAAGCATTAAACCAATTAGTAAATGGTGGTTATATTATCTTAGCCGATAATGAAGATCGTGAAAACGAAGGTGATTTAGTAGCTTTAGGTGAAAATGTCAACGCTGATACTATCTATGAAATGTTGAACGAGGCAAATGGTTTGATGTGTGTGCCAGTAAGCGAAGATATTGCTAAGCATTTAGCGTTTAAGCCCATGGTAGAGCATAGCACTGACCCACACCAAACACCATTTATGGTTACTACTGATGGTACCTTAGAAGCAACCGGTGTTACTACTGGTGTTTCCGCTTTTGACCGCGCAGCAACGATTCGGCAAATTGCCAAGCCAACTGCCCAAGCATCTGACTTTAATCATCCCGGCCACATTCAACCTCTTTACGCCCAACCTCATGGATTAAGAGATCGAATCGGTCACACCGAAGCAGCTATTGATCTTGCCTATTTAGCAGGAAAGGCACCAGTTGCTGTTATTATCGAAGTGTTAAAGCGTGACGGCACGATGGCTCGTCGTGATAGTCTGTCAGTCCTTGCTAACCGAGTTCATGTACCATTTATTACAATCAATCAAATTATTGAGTATTTAGATGTAAAGGGAATCGATTATGCCGCTAACCTCGCTAAAGTAAATGCTTAATTAATGTATTCCCTTTCATTTTCGATTACGTTAAAATATAGACATAATTATCTATGAAGGGATGTTTAATCATGGATGGTGCGATTTTTTCGTTTAATAATATCTTTGTTAATACAAATAAGTTATCCTTTACTGCATGGCAACGTTTTGTAATGTATGAATTTGGGATGGGATTACCTGGAAAATTAGCTTCCCAATTCGATAACCTTACTCCTTCGCAAGGGCTCTCCCTAGTCTTAGCACATTTTAATGCTAATCCTGCCCCAAGCGAAAAGGCTTCAATGATTGCAGAATGGCAAAAATTCCTTAACGAAGAAGCGGATAGCCTAAGTGAAAAGGATCAACTTCCAGGGATTAAGCGTCTTTTACTAAATCTCTATGATCATTACGTTAAAATTGCCGTGTTAGATGCTAATGGAGATGTACAAAATGTCCTTAAACAAATTGGCCTTGATAATTATGTCGATAGTATCGTTAGGACTAATGATAAAGAAAGCCCATATCTAACTGCTGTTAATCAATTAAATCTTATCGGAGCTAATTGCATTGGAGTTGGAACGACAGCTCATGATATTGAAAATATTCACCATATAAATGCAATTGCAATTGGCGTTGGTGATGCTACAACATTAGCAAATGCAGATTATCAAGTAGTACAAGTTGGTGACTTACGCTACCCAATGCTCCAAAAGATTTGGGAAGATAAACAATAAGATAAAGCCTAAGATTAATTCAGATTAACTTTTTTCTGAATCAATCTTAGGCTTTTTTGATAATTAATTATTATGATGCTTGCTCTTTACTCCAGCTTAACGGGTCTTTCCGCCATTCTTGAAGAGACTTGAGGTGGTCCGCACTAATTTGGTCATTTTCCTTTGCGACCTTAATCAAAGTCATATAATCCGTTACTGAATAGTATTTTAGTCCATTTGCCATAAAGTTTTGTTCAGCAGCTGGCAAATCATAAGTAAAGACAGAAACAACGCCAATTACTTTTCCGCCTGCATTGTTAACCGCCCGCACAGCGTTTAATACACTACCACCAGTTGAAATAAGGTCATCAATCACGACGACTTTTTGTCCTTCTTTAAGCACCCCTTCAATTTGCTTGCCTTGACCATGATCTTTCGGCTTAGTCCGAACATAAATCATCGGTAATTCCATATTCTGGGCAACCCATGCCGCATGAGGAATTCCAGCAGTTGCTGTTCCGGCAATAACATCGGCCTCACTAAAATGAAGTTTAATTTGTTCAACCATCCCATTAAAAATTGCTTGCCGAACTTCTGGATAAGAAATCGTCAATCGATTATCGGTATAGATTGGAGATTTTAGACCGCTTGCCCAGGTAAATGGTTGGTCTGGGCTAAGGGTAACAGCATGAATATCTAATAATGCTTTTGCAACGCGTTGTGAATATGTCATTTTTCTTCCTCCTCATTTAAGAATGCTTTTTGGACTTCTTGATAAGCAGCAACTGGGTCAAAGCTCTGGGTGATTGGTCGTCCCACTACGATCGCATTGCTCCCATCTATTCTTGCTTGTGCTGGTGTAACCACTCGCTTTTGATCATCTTTTATTGCATGAGTTGGGCGGATTCCTGGCGTTACACATAGGAAATCATCCCCCGTCACTTCACGAATTGCCTTGATTTCATGGGCTGAGCATACTACGCCGGCCAATCCTACTTTTTCTGCTAAGCGCGCGTAACTTTGGACTGACTCAATCAACGACAAATCAACATGCTGTTGTTCATGGAGAATTTTTTCATCAATCGAAGTAAGTTGGGTAATTGCTAATAACTTTGCTGGTTCAACGCCTGCTTCCTTAGCTCCTTCTTCTAGACCGGCTAATCCGGCAATCAGCATTTCACTACCTCCAGCTGCGTGAATTGTCGTAAAATCAATTCCCAATCGGCCAATAGCTGCCATTGCGCGATGAACAGTATTCGGAATATCGTATAATTTCAAATCAAGGAATACCTTAAATCCCCGCTTTTTCGCCTCTTTAACAATTACTTGTCCCAGGCCATAATATAATTCCATTCCAATTTTTACGATCGGCTGCGGTTTTACCATTAATTTATCAAATAGGTCAATTGCTTCCTGCTTAGTTGCAACATCGATAGCCACCATCGGTACGAAGCGTTTCAAAATCTTACCTCCCATAAATCCGTAAGTTTCTTAATCCCGTATCTATCCATTACGATTGGTAAATCAGCTGCAATTTTCGGGCAAACCAATGGATCATGAAAACTAGCTGCCCCGATTTGAACAGCATTAGCACCCGCCATCATAAATTCAAGAACATCTTCAGCTGATTCAATTCCACCCACGCCGATGATCGGTAAAGAAGAAACCTGGCGGACCTGGTGAATCATTCTTAATGCTAAAGGTTTAATGGCAGGACCTGATAAACCGCCCGTTACATTAGCTAAAGCCGGGCGCCGGGTTTTTAAGTCGATGCTTAATCCCGTTAACGTATTAATCATCGTCAGGCCATTAGCGCCCCCTTGCTCAGCTGCTTGCGCGAGGGGAACAATATTAGTTACATTTGGTGTTAGCTTTACATAGATGGGAATTCCTAGGGCAACTTTAACTACTTGTTTTACTAATCGTTGAAGCACTTCTGGATCAGTTCCCATTGCCATCCCGCCGTGTTTTACATTCGGACATGATACGTTTAATTCAATTGCTTTCACCCCAGCCGTATTAGCAAATTCACTAACAACTTTAACGTATTCGTCTTCAGAAAAACCAGCAGCACTTGCAATAATCGGTAGTTGCGGATAATTTTTTCGTAACCACGGAATTTTTTCATTAGTTGCTGCGGTAATGCCCACATTCTGAAGACCATTAGCATTAAGCCAACCGGCACTGGTTTCACAAACTCGCGGACGTGGATTACCTTGGCGGGGATGGAGGGTAGTGGACTTTAACACAAGGGAGCCTAAATGATTAAGATTATACTTTTTAGCTGCTTCTTGCCCATATCCACAAGTCCCACTTGCCGCAATAATCGGATTTTTTAGTGATAATCCCGGCAATTCAACTGCTAATCGTTGTGTTTCTTGCATTATCCTTCTCCCTCCAGATATACGAGTTTTCCATCGACATAAGTTCGCTTAGTCATTCCGTATACTTGTTTACCAACAAATGGAGTATTGTGACCCTTAGAGAAAAACTGGTCTGGTTGAATTACATCTTGATGATCGATATCAAATACAGCAATATCTGCTGGGTCCCCTACCTTTAATAATCCAGCGTTATCAAGGTTAAAAATCGCTTGCGGCTTAACGGCCATCCAGTCAATCAATTGGGCAAGCGTAAAGATACCCGTTTTAACAAAGTGTGTATAGAGTAAGGCAAAAGCTGTTTCTGAGCCAACAATACCATTTGGTGATTTAAGAAATCCTTGCTGCTTCTCCGCATCGGTATGTGGCGCATGATCAGTAGCAATACAATCAATCGTGCCATCCAATAGCCCAATTAAGCAAGCCTGTTGGTCAAGACGCTGCCGAAGAGGTGGATTCATCTTAAATTCAGCATCATCCTCTTTAATATCAGCATCGGCTAAAAGTAAATGATGGGGAGTCACTTCACATGTAACGTTAATTCCTTGTTGTTTGGCATGACGAATCAGGTCAATACTTTCTTTAGTTGAAACATGGCAAACATGATAATGGACCCCAGTTGCCTGAGCAATCACCAAATTCCGAGCAATTTGCGCTGTTTCACTAATCGCTGGCATTCCTGGTAGTGCTAGTTTTTTAGCAATAGTTGCCCCATCATTAATTACCCCATTTTGTGCAAGTTGATTATCTTGCGCATGATCACATAACGGAGCGTTAACTTTCGCTAGTTGTTGCATTGCTTGGTATACAACTCCAGCATCTTGAATTCCCGCACCATCATCGCTAAAAAGACGGGCACCTGCAGCATACTGCTCAGCAACATTAACTGCTTGTTTTCCAGCCCGACCAACTGTAACTGGTGAATATTGGAGGATTTTTACCAGTCCAGCTTTCTCGTTCCGATCAACCTGTTCTTTAAATTTTTCTGGTGTGTCACATGTCGGATTAAGGTTGGCCATTGCAGCAATTGTCGTAAAGCCACCATGTGCAGCGGCTTTACTTCCTGTAGCAATCGTTTCTTTATTGGTATAGCCTGGTTCGCGAAGATGGACATGAACATCAATTAGTCCTGGTGTAATCAAGCCATTATCCAGGTCGACTTTTTCTGCATCACTTGGTGCCTGGATATGCTCGCCAATTGCCTTAATCTTGCTATCTACAATCAAAACTTCAGTCTTAACCAATTCATCATTATAAACTCGTCGGCCATTCGTTAGTAAAACTGCCTTACTCATCGTAATCACCTTTTTACATCAATCCTTGGTAACGAAGAACTCGACTAAGAATTGCCATCCGGGTATATACGCCGTTTGTCATTTGTTGGAAAATGCGGGAATTAGGCGCTTCTACAAGAGAGCTATCGATTTCAACACCCCGGTTAACAGGTGCCGGATGCATAATGATTGCCCCCTGTTTCATCTTTGCGGCTCGCTCTAAAGTTAAACCATAAGCTTGGTGATATTGATTAGCGTCAAAAGCTTGACCGTCAGCAGTCGTTAGCCGTTCATTTTGAACTCGTAGTAAATTAACTACATCCATTTGAGGAAGCAATTCGTCAAAGTCACCAAAAGTTCCATATTGTTCCAGCGTAGGATCATACCATTTTTCTGGGCCAGCAAAATAAACCTCTGCTCCTAGACGATTAAGCATCATTGCATTTGAGTGCGCTACTCGAGAGTGACTAAGGTCACCAATAATTAGTACTTTTAACCCCTTGAAATCGCCAAATTCTTCATTAATTGTCATCATATCAAGTAAACATTGCGATGGATGTTGGCCGCTACCATCACCACCATTTACAATTCCGATCTTAAGGTCTGAATGATTAATCAATTGGTTGTAATATTCATTTTCAGGATGACGGATTACCGCAACATTTACACCGATTGATTCCATTGTCTTAACAGTGTCATAGAGGCTTTCCCCTTTTTTCACTGAACTCGTGCCCGCTTCGAATTCTAGTACATTCATCCCCAACTTCATTTGTGCCATTTGGAAACTAGTCTTTGTTCGGGTTGAGTTTTCAAAGAAGAGGTTAACCGCGTATGCCGGTGCAGTGAGAACCGCTTGCTTTCCAGCTTTATATGCTTGGGCTTCATGAATTAAATCAATTGCATCTGCTGCATCCATGTCGGCAACTGTTACTAAATTTGGTTGAATTCTTTCTGTACTAATCATCAATAGCGCTCCTTTTCCAGTCTAATTACAACAAAACAGTGATAACTTCCCATTTAAATTTCGAGAGGCATCACTGTTTGCTTTTAGGATATAAGTAGGCTAAAAACAACATACCGTTCTGCTCTCTCTGGAAACAATTAAATGGTCGGTTGTTTCAAAATACCTATTGATTTTACTGGCGTATTCTTGGTGCTACTGCTTAAAAGAAAAACCTTCTCAGCAATAGCTAAGAAGGTTTACTTAAACGCTCAATTAAATCCTTCCTAGCCTCACGGGACTAAGTTAAAGGTATTTTTGTTACTTATGATAATAAGCGTAGTCTGCGAAATTGTCAAACCTTTTTTCTATTTTTCAAAGGATTCTTTTAGAGCTTGCCATAACTCTTCTTGCTCTGCCGTGTATTCTACATTTTTACGACGAACAAATGCAAGGTTTTGAGTAACTTTGGGAACAATCGGCACTTTAACCACTTTACTATCTAAGTTTTCACTTATTGATTGTTCCATCAACAAGGTTATCCCCATCCCTAAAGCAACCATATTTACTAATGTTCTTCCTTTTTCTCCTTCAAAAACAGAATATAGTTCAAACCCAGCCGCAGCACAAACCTGTTGAACAAAGACTGCAAATGGATTTTGATGGTTTAGTGTTAAAAATTTTTCTGCTTTTAGATCAGTAAGCGTTAATTCCTTTTGTTTAGAAAGTGGGTTCCGCGCTGGGATATAAGCTACTAAGTCATCAGTTCCCACTGAAAGCACCTCAAAATCATCGGGAAGTTTGCCGGCATAACTAATAAATGCCAGCTCGCTTTCCCCTTGTTGTAGCTGTGCCATTGGATCAACATCTTCAACAAGATTCATTTTATGTTGCTGGGCTAATTTTTTAACAACCGGGGCTGCTTGATAATTGGCAAAGCCTGGGACGACAGTAACTTTGATCGCTTCTTCCGCTTCCTTTTTTCGATAATCCGTAACTACCGATAATAATTTAGCATGTTTTTGAGCAATCTCAGTGATCAACGGTAAAACGCCCCGATTTCAGTTAATTCAACTACGCCGCCTTCGGGTCTAATAAGCTTGATGTTAAGCTCTTCTTCAAGCGCCTTAATTGTGTGAACCAATTCATCAACCGTTATCCCTGATTTTTTTGCTGCATATTGATAATCCAAAGTATTAGCAAGATTAACAAATGCAATTGTTTGCTTAAAATCCAACGTACTCACTTCCTAAAATAAAAGGGATTGGCTTCTTCGCAAGCTAGAAACCAATCCACTGTTTATAATTATAACAAAACTACTCTTATAACGCTAAACTCAGAAGCCAAACAGCAACCAATCCAGCAATTACTGAAATCGACATTGATCGAGTAAAGTACGCAATCACAATCACGATCAATGCTGCAATAATCCGTTCTGGATAACCGAATAGAGTAAAATGATAAGAACCAGTTAAGAAGATCCCTTTTACAACCAGGGTCGCAAATAAACTAACTGGGACATATTTCATCCATTCATTAAACCATTCTGGGATTTTTCGCGTTGAGAAGAATAATACTGGTAGATAACGGGGAATAAATGCCGCTAAAGCTGCCAAGATAATCACTATAATATGGTAAACGATTTTATTACTTAATAGTTGTTCCATGTCTAGCCCTCATCAGGATGTTGATCATCATGTTTTTTCTCTTCATGTTTCTCATCATGGTGTTCAACAACATCTTCAATCTTAGTTTCCAGTTTTTCAACTTCCTTAACTTCTTTTTGTTGAGCTTGTTTATCCTCGATCGTAGTCTTTGTGATCTTCGGCCTAAACATTTTTGTCAAGAACCAGTTCGAGTTTGGATGCTTACTATGGTGACGAACTGTATTTTCAATCAAGAATCCAACAAAGGAAGCAATTAAGGTTGCAATAATAATCCCAAGTGTACTTTTAGTCAATGCCTGGAAGTATGCACCAAGAACAGCTGCCAAGATGCCAATAACTAGGGTCAAGTGGTTTTGAACCTGCATTACGATCATATATAAAAATAAGGCCGTTAATGCAAAATCAACCACTTCAAGGTCAATCGAAATTGCACCACCGATCAAACCACCAACCATGTTTGAAGTCGACCATGCTGCAAGTGAATAATACTCCACTAACAACGCGTCATCGGGATCCCATTTCTTATCAGTTGCAAACTTCATATAGTTAACAGCATAATTTTCATCGTTCATTGATGCAGAAAAGATGAGGATGAAACGTGCTGATTTATCCTTAATATATTTAGATAAACTCGATCCTAACAATGCATATCGTAACTCTAAGAAGAAAAGTGAGATAAAGATAGTCCCTAATGGAGCGTTACTTGCTAATAACGATGCCAGAATAAATTGTGCCCCACCAGAGAACACTAATACCGACACCAATAAAATCATTATAAAGTTTAAACCTGCTGCGTGTAGTAAGATTCCACAGGCCAATCCAATCGGAATATAACTAAGACATAATGGCATTGAGACACCAAGCACCTCAAGCCAGCGTGTCCTTTCTGGATTTATTTGTGCTTTAGCCACAGAATTTCCTCCAATAATTTGTATCTTTTATAATATCAAGTGACACAATGCTCTTTTAGTCTACCACATATAAAATTAGTTGAATATAATTGAAAAAGAAAAAAGTCTAAAATCATTTGATTTTAGACTTTTTTCTCATTTTTGGTTGGTTTCTTTAACTTCTTGTTTTAAAGGTAATGTAACAATAAATGCTGTTTCGTCTTCATTTGAAGTAACCTTGACGCTCCCATGATGAAGATCAACAATGCTTTTGACAATCGCTAAACCTAATCCCGTTCCACCAGTAGCTCGTGAACGGGAAGCTTCTGCGCGGTAGAAACGCTCAAATAGGTGGTCAAGTGCTTTTTCAGGAATTGGTGTACCATCATTAGCAACTTTGACGACCACCATATCATTTTCTTGCCGGGCATCGATCCGAATGTAACTTGCACCATTGCCATATTTAAAGGCATTTGAAACTAAATTATTAAAAACTCGACCAAGCTTCTCCGGATCCGCCTCAATCATTAAAGGATTAGGGATAACTGAGGAAGTAATTTCGATTCCGCGGTGCTGGGCTTCTAATTCAAAACTTGCCGTTAACTGTTCAATTAACTGGTTAAGATCGATTTTCATAATATTTACCGGTGCCCCATGTTGCTGAACTTTTGTATATTCAAACAAATCATCCACCAAGGTCTTCATTTGCTTAGCTTTCTCATAAGCAGTATGGGTGTATTTTAGAATATCTTCCTCACTACGATACTGCTTATCTTCAATCAATCCCAAGTAGCCAATAATACTAGTCAATGGCGTCCGTAAATCATGGCTCACATTAGTAATCAGTTCATCTTTTGACTTTTCAATCTTCCGTTCATCATCCATTGAACGCACCGCACTATCAACTAATGCATTTACACTAGTAATAACATGCTGTTGATTCCCTTTTAGCCGAAACGGAATCCGATGATCCAAATGTCCCTGCGCAATATAGTGTAATTCCGCGATAATATGATCCATTTGATAAAGGTGGTACCGGCGACGCAATCGCCACCATACCACCCACACATCAATAATTACTAAAAAGGCAATTAAGATCCGTTGATAGCTCCATATTTGTGCTTGAAGAGGGCCAATCTTCAATGACTGCTTAATCATAAAGATTCCATTGGTTACTCCCGGATTTGACTGAATGGCATCTTGAATAATTACGATAATCGCCATATTCAGCAATAACAATAAGATAACCGTTACTACCCCTTCTAAAATAAGCGAACTCTTTTCACGCCCCGTTAACTTCACAATTTTTCCTCCACATCCTTAAGGCTAGGCTTTAGTGGTCTTCCACCTTATAACCAACACCCCAAACAGTTTGAATAACCTTTTCACCGTTAGTTGCTTCTTCAATTTTATCCCGCAAATGACTCACGTGAACCATGACTGTTTTGGCTGATACGACACTTTCTTGTTGCCATACCCGCTCAAAAATGTCATCTGCTGAGAAAACACGATTAGGGTGACTGGCAAGTAAGTATAAGATGCCAAATTCAAGGGCTGTTAATTGAATTACATCCCCTTTAATCGTCTTAACCTCGTGAGAATCTTTATTGATTAATAATGGACCAACATTAAGAATATCTGGTTGATCATTTGTCACTTCTCCTTGGCTCCGACGAAGTAATGATTTAACTCGTGCCATTACTTCAAGCGGATTAAATGGCTTAGTAACATAATCGTCTGCACCAGTGATTAAACCTTGTATCTTATCCATATCTGCCGTCTTAGCTGAAAGCACTAAAATTGGAATATCAGAATCTTTCCGCACCCGCTTAATTACATCCATTCCATCGATTTCTGGCATCATTAAGTCAAGAATAATCAGACCGATATCAGGATTAGTATTTAGCTTTGTCAACGCTTCTTTTCCGTCGTAAGCAGAAATTGGCTCATATCCTTCATTTCGGATGTAAATTTCAAGTAATTGAACAATTTCTTTATCATCATCAACAACTAGAATTTTCATAAGAGGTACTCCTTTTTGCAGCATAATATCCTATTGAATATTATAACTAACTATGCGAAAAAAGCGATCATTCTAGGATAGCCTTAACAAAAAGTTTACCCTCCATTATTTCTCGGGAAACAAAAACTGCTGTGACTATATCTTCATGAATAAAGCCATAGCAGTTCCTTATTAAATTAATTATTTATAGTTAGGTGCACTACGAGTAATTTGGACATCATGAGGATGTGACTCAATAAGTCCTGCATTAGTAATTTGGACAAATTGGGCTTTTTCGATCAATGTTGGAATATCACCAGCACCAACATAACCCATTCCTGAACGAAGGCCACCATCAATTTGGAAAACAATATCAGAAACATCGCCCTTGTATTCTACCCGAGCTTCAATACCTTCCGGAACAAGCTTATTAGCTTCATTTACCCCACCTTGGAAGTAACGGTCGGAGGAACCATGTGCTTGAGCCATTGCACCAACAGAACCCATTCCACGATAAGCCTTGTACTTCTTGCCATTGTCTTCAAAAACTTCGCCAGGTGCTTCCGTAGTACCAGAAAGCATACTACCAAGCATTACTGCATTACCACCAGCAGCAAGAGCTTTTACAACGTCACCAGAGTACTTAATACCTCCATCAGCAATAATTGGCTTGTTATATTCACGAGCAACACTAGCAGCGTCATAAATAGCAGTAATTTGCGGAACACCAACTCCAGCGACCACCCGAGTAGTACAAATTGAACCAGGACCGATACCAACTTTTACAACATCAACACCAGCATCAAACAAAGCGCGAGTAGCTTCACCAGTAGCAACATTACCGGCAATTAAAGTTGCGTCTGGGAAGTGTTCGCGAATTTCTGCGATCTTACGAAGAACACCTGCTGAATGTCCATGAGCTGTATCAATAACGATAGCATCTGCACCCGCCTTCAAAAGGGCTTCAGCACGTTCAAAAGTATCACTAGTAACCCCAACTGCTGCAGCAACTAATAAACGATTATTATCATCAACTGCAGCCTTAGTTGCTCCTGCAGGTACGACTACGCTCTTTACATTAGCTACTTCTCCTGCTTGGGCTTGGATTGACATGTTTTTGTGAACAACCCCTAAGCCACCTTGTAAGGCCATTGCAATCGCCATTGGTCCTTCAGTAACAGTATCCATTCCGGCACTAATCAACGGAATATGAAGCTTCAAATTATCAGCTAACTGTGTACTCAAGTCAACTTCATTTGGTAATACATGACTTTCAGCTGGAATAAGTAATACATCATCGAAGGTTAAGCCCTTCTTGGCAAATTTCGTGTCCCAATTTGACATCTGTAGTGCAACTCCTTTGATTTTTAATTAGGTATACTCTACTAGGATTTCGCACTGAGGTCAATCTAAATATTTAAATTAATTTAAATTAATTTAAAAAATTAACTAGGCTATTCGCACTCTCCTGATCAATAACCAATGTATTTGCATAACCAGCAGTTAAAACACCATGCACTGCTGGTACCTTAGCAACATTTGCTGCTACTAAAATACTGTGTTTTTTCTTTCGCAACTCTGGGAGCGCAATCCCAATTGTTCGTTGATTAATATCTTCATTTACTATCTGGCCCTTGCTATCAATGAAACGAGAGAAAACATCCCCTACCGCCTCATGTTGCAACGTTAATTGCTCCTGCTTGGTGAAATAACCTAATTTAAATAACAATGCTGAGTCACGTACTGTCCCCACTGTGAAAACAGCGATATTAGACTGCTCCCCTAATTTCAAAATATGTTTGATGTGGGTATCATTAGCAACTAATTCACGTGTCTTTGCATGATCAAAGATAACTGGTAACGGCAAATACTGTGGAACGGTATTAAAAGCATTGGCAAAGATATTAACCGTTTCAAACGCATAATTTCGCGTATTAGTATTTGCCATACTGCCTTTCATTTGAACAACAGTAATATCAGTAACGTCTTTAGGTTTTAAATGCAATCCTACTTGATAGACGGTTTTTCCCCAGCCTAAGCCAATAATGTCTTTATCTTCTACGACTTGTTCGATATATTTAGCACCCGCTGCGCCAACTTCTTCAAGTGGATCATCCGTGCCTGGAACAATAATAATTTTATGCAATGATGGATATTTAGCGAGTAAGTCTACTTCCAACTGGTGAAGCGGAGCAACCGGATTATGAATTTTAATGGTTACTAATCCTCGATCCCGACCAAATTGTAATAATCGTGACACTGTTGCCCGGGAAATATTTAGTTCAGTTGCAATATCGCTTTGGTTCCATCCATCACGATAATATAAGGTTGCTACTTTTAGCGCTAATTCAATCTTATCTTTATCATTCATCTAATTTCCCTCCTTTCCCCATATTAAAGAGGCTGAGAAAAAACTTTTGTTTTTTCAACAGCCTCGTTTTTTATACTAATATTGTTACGATATCGTGGAAATTAACCACAAGGCTAGAGGCTAAGTTCGAACGATAATCAACCCGTGCCGTGCTAATCACCATTCTATCCTTAGCCCACCGCCTTGTCGAGAAGGTTAATTCCCACTCACTTTCATTATCTAAACCACATTTTATTATAAAATTCACTCTCTAGCTTATGCAAGAAGTTACTTTCCAGCAATTGCCGTTTCAAGCGAAATATTAATCATATCATTGAATGTTCGTTCACGTTCTTCAGCGGTTGCTTTTTCGTCACCAAAGATTAAGTCACTAACAGTCAAAACTGAAAGTGCCCGGAAATGAAGCTTAGCCGCTAACAAGTAAAGTCCGGCAGATTCCATTTCTGTTCCTAAAATTCCATAGTCACGAAGCTTTTCCATATCAAGCTCATCATTGTAGAAACGATCGGCAGCAAAGATATCCCCAACTTTTGTTTCAATACCTAATTTACCAGCTACATGATAGGCAGTATCTAACAACTTGAAATCAGCTAATGGTGCGTAATGGAATCCTGGTCCAAATGTATTTACCGTTACCGCTGAATCAGTTGAAGACCCTTGGGCAAGAAGAACATCGCGAACATGAACATCTGGAGCAATTCCGCCACAAGAACCAACCCGGATAATGGTTTTAACACCAAATTCGCGTACTAACTCATTAATATAAATTGACATCGAAGGAATTCCCATCCCAGATCCTTGTACTGAAATACGGTGACCCTTATATTCACCAGTATAACCAAAGGCATTCCGGACTGAATTTACTTGTTTAACATTTTCCAGGAAGTTTTCTGCAATATATTTTGCACGTAGCGGATCCCCTGGAAGTAATACAGTGTCTGCGTAATCACCCATTTTTGCATTAATATGTGTACTCATTGAAATATCCTCCTGTCTTTTTATTCAATAATTTCATGAATTAGCGTCGGTACTTTGCCATCATTACTAATTTTAATACTTTCTCTTAATAACTGTTCTACGTCTGGAATTTCTTGGCGGTTACTATAGATAGTTAAAATTGGTTCGCCATCTTTAACATGGTCACCCAGTTTATGGTGCAATTCGATTCCTACACTATAGTCAAGGGTGTCATCTGCCTTTTGACGACCTCCACCTAATAACATGCTAGCAGTTCCAACTTCATCTGCTGAAAGCTTTGTCAATACGCCATCCCGATCAACCTTGAAAGGAATCTTGTATTTAGCTTGCGGCATTAATTGGTAGTTATCAACAACAGCAGGATCTCCACCTTGTGCTTCTATCATTGCCGCAAACCTTTCCAGGGCTGATCCCTCCTGAATAGTTTGCTCTAACATCTTTCGTGCCTCAGTAGTATTTTGTGCTTTTTCACCCATTACAACCATATAACTACCAAGCGCCAAGACTAATTCAGTAAGATCTTTTGGTCCCTTTCCTTTTAAGACATCAATTGATTCTTCAATTTCAAGGGCATTACCAATTTTATTCCCAAGCGGCTGATTCATATCTGAGATTACTGCCATACACTTTAATCCTGCTTGTTTACCAATCTCAACTAACGCTTTAGCTAGTAGTCTTGATTGATCAAGTGTCTTCATAAAGGCACCAGTACCAGTTTTAACATCAATTACAAGCGCATCTGTTCCAGAAGCAATCTTCTTACTCATAATTGAACTAGCAATTAAAGGAATCGAGTCAACAGTATCAGTAACGTCCCGCAATCCATAAATTTTCTTATCTGCTGGCGCAACCTCACCAGTCGCACCTACAATTGCTAATTTTTCTTTAGCAACTTGATTAATGAATTCATCTTCAGAAAGTTCTACTCGAAATCCCGGAATTGCTTCTAACTTGTCAAGCGTGCCTCCTGTATGACCAAGGCCACGACCTGAAATCATCGGAACCGGAATTCCTGTAGCGGCGACCATTGCTGCAAGTGGCAAACTCACTTTATCACCAACACCACCTGTTGAATGTTTATCAACCTTAATTCCAGGGATTCGGCTCAAGTCTAATCGTTCACCAGACTCCATCATCTTCATTGTTAGGCTCGTCTGTTCTTCTTTGGTCATATCCTGGAAATAGATTGCCATAAGGAGAGCACTGATTTGATAGTCAGGAATCGTTCCATTAACGACGCCATCAACAAAGAATTGTAATTGCTCATCGCTTAGGACTCCGCCATTTCTTTTGGTGTCAATGATATCAACCATTCGCATCGTGTTTCGCCCCTTTCCTTAATTAATCTTAATCGTTACTAATTTCCTTGTAGAAGCTGGTACCTTTTACTGGTTCAACGTTAAAGTTCTCTAAGATAGTTGCACCAAGGTCTGAGAATGTCTTCCGCAACCCAAGGGATTGATTTGGCTTGTTCATTGAAGGAGAGTAAACCAGCAATGGAACATTTTCACGAGTATGATCAGTTCCCTTAAAGCCAGGGTCATTACCGTGATCAGCAGTTACCATTAAAAGATCATCTGGCTTCATTTCATCAAGAACTTTGCCTAGACGCTTATCAAAGTCCATTAATGCTTGACCAAAGCCCTTTGGATTACGACGGTGACCGTACATTGCATCAAAATCAACCAAGTTTGTAAAGCAGAAACCGGTAAAGTCTTGCTTCATTACTTCATCAACATGATCCATTCCGTCCATGTTACTTTCGTTATGGTATCCTTTATCGATCCCTTCACCAGAGAAGATATCATTAATCTTACCAACACCAATTACATCGTACCCTGCTGCACGAAGACGATCCATATCAGTCTCACCAATTGGCTTCAAACTAAAGTCATGTCGATTAGCAGTCCGGGTAAAGTGATCTTTATCGGGACCAACATATGGACGGGCAATAATCCGACCAACAGTATATTCTGGACCATTAACAAGTGTCCGGGCATATTCACAAATCTTGTAGAGTTCCTCAACAGGAATAACATCTTCATGAGCAGCAATCTGCATTACTGAATCACCAGACGTGTAGAGAATTAATTCTCCGGTCTCCATTTGACGTTCACCATAGTCATGAATTACTTCTGTCCCTGAGTATGGCTTGTTAACAATAACCTTTCGTCCTGAGAATTTTTCAAGCTTATCAACAATTTCTTGTGGAAAACCATTAGGGAACGTTGACAATGGCTTCATTACTGGTAAACCCATCATTTCCCAGTGACCATCCATACTATCTTTTCCGGCAGAAATTTCTTCCATCTTACCGTAATCACCAATAGCTGGATCAGCAACTAGAACACCTTCAATCGGAGTATCACGTAAATTACTAATCCCTAATTTACCAAGGTTTGGTAACTTCAAGGCACCTTTGTAATACTCACCAACGTGGCCAAGCGTATCTGATCCAACATCATCAAACTTTGCGGCGTCATGAGCGGCACCTGTACCAACTGAGTCCATTACAATAACAAAAACACGTTTATATGACATTTTCTGACTCCTCCTATTTCTGTAAATTAAGATTAGTAATTAAACTTTATTCTTATTGTTTTGCGGCTTCTTCTAAGATTTGAACAGAAGCGGAAACACCTAAACGGTTAGCACCAGCTTCAATCATATCGTAAGCTTCTTGAAGGCTGTGAATTCCACCAGCTGCCTTAATCTTAAAGTCTGGTCCAACTGCTTCACGCATAATCTTAACGTCGTCTACCTTCGCTCCTGAAGTTGAAAAACCAGTTGAAGTCTTAACAAAGTCAGCATCACCTTTTACAGTAAGTTTACTTGCACGTGCTTTTTCTTCGTCAGTAAGAAGAGCATTCTCAATAATAACTTTAAGAAGTTTACCCTTTTCGTGAGTAGCATCAGCAACCGCTTTGATATCAGCAACAACCGCATCATCATTTCCTGCTTTTAATTCACCGATATTGATAACCATATCAATTTCATCGGCGCCATCTTCAATTGCCTGCTTAGTTTCAAAAACTTTGCTTTCTGTTGAAGTTGCACCGAGAGGGAAGCCGATAACTGTACAAGTGTTAATATCAGTACCTTCTAATCCTTCATGAACTCGCTTAACCCAGTAAGGATTGATACAAACTGAAGCTGTATTGTATTTACGAGCTTCTTCAACTGTCTTATCAATCATTTCGGGGGTAGCTTCTGGTTTAAGCATTGTGTGATCCATGTATTTTGCTAATTGCGCTTGCGTTAACTTCATAATAATATGATCTCCTCTCAACTTTGAATGCGTTTTCATAAGTTTACGTATATATCTTAACAATCCATTGAACATTTGTCCATAGATTTTCAGAAATTTATTTCAAAAAAGAGCAAAATAAAAGGGCGAGAAAAAATTTTCACCTTTTTCTCACCCTTATTTATTTTAATAAGATAACCTGGCAAATAGTTCCGTTGCTAAAATTATTTGCTGGTTAACGTCGTGGCGCACGATTACCGTAAAGGGAACCTGTAACATGAAATTTGGACCTGAAGTACATATCCCCAATGAAAGTAATAACCCCAATGCCAATGTAGACCCATGGATTAAGCCGTGGGTTGATTACATTTGGCAACATACTTACAAGCATGTAAATAATCAACCAAGCTGCTAATCCAGCAACTATCAAAAGGATTCGTTGCCATAATGGCTTCTTACTTACCCGCTTACCGTTCTTATCAATTTGCGGTTGAACTTGGGTAGCCACATAACCAAAAATCAATCCTCCAGTGATCGCCACGATTAAGATTGCAGTAATACCACTGCTTCCAGCATTCTTTGTTTGCATTGCAGCTGGTGATAACCAGAACATTAAGCCAAACATAAAAGTAAAGATACTCAAGAAAATCAGCATATTATCAATTGCTAACAACTTAATTGATTGCTTACTTGCTTCAGCAGGAGTTGGCTTTGGGTTCTTCAATTCTTTAGCATATTCAGTTGGCGTACCAAATAATGCCCGCGCAGTTTGCCCCTTCTTTTGTCCTGCTAGCAATTTATCAATGGTTTCCTTTAGCATCGAGTCTTTCTTATCTGAAGGAACACCGAGACGATCCAACTGTTTATTTAATTGATACATAAAATCTTCATTTTTTCGTGTTAGATCATAGTTGCTAAAGGCATTCCCATTCGCTTGCCGCCGTTCTTTTTCTAATTGTTTTTGACGTTGACCAGCTTGTGCATTCCGTGGTTGTTCTTCACTCACTATAAAACTACTCCTCTCTTAGCTTCAGAAGTTTAAACGTTGAACCGGAATTCAACAATATCACCATCTTGCATTACATAATCTTTTCCTTCAAGACGGAGCTTCCCCGCTTCCTTTACTGCTGATTCAGAACCTAATTCATCAAGATCTTCAAAGCTCATTACTTCTGCTCGGATAAATCCTCGTTCGAAATCAGAGTGAATAATTCCTGCTGCTTGTGGAGCCTTTGTGCCCTTCTTATAAGTCCAGGCCCGCGTTTCAGGACCACCAGCAGTAAAGAATGTTTCAAGACCCAAGAGCTTGTAGGCTGCACGAATCAACCGGTTCAACCCTGGTTCAGTAACGCCTTCCATTTCAAGGAAATCCGCTTTATCTGCTTCATCCATTTCGGCAATTTGTTCTTCAGCAGCTGCTGCAACGCCAATAACTTCTCCGTCATCTTTTACGTGTTCTTTAATTGCATCCATGTATTTGTTGCTATCTGGATCTGCCATATCTTCTTCAGCAATGTTAGCAACGTATAAGACTGGCTTACTTGTTAACAAGAAAAGCCCTTTGACAATCTTTTGTTCATCATCGCTAAAGTCAATTGAGCGAACACCCTTGCCATCTTCAAGAACTGGCTTAATCTTATTGAGTACTTCTAATTCCGCTAAAGCGTCCTTATCACGACCCTTAGCAGCCCGCTGTACTTTTGCCAAGCGCTTATTAACAGCATCTAAGTCAGCCATTACTAATTCCAAGTTGATAGTATCGATATCTTCAATTGGATCCACTTTACCAGAAACACTAGTAATATCATTATCATCAAATGCCCGCACAACATGAACAATTGCATCAGTTTGCCGAATATTTTCCAAGAACTTGTTTCCTAGTCCTTCACCTTTACTAGCACCCTTAACAATTCCGGCAATATCGGTAAATTCAAAGGTAGTTGGGACGATCTTCTTCGCTGGAATTAATTCCTGGATCCGGTCAAGGCGACTATCTGGAACTTCAACCATCCCCACGTTGGGATCGATTGTTGCGAATGGGTAGTTAGCCATTTCGGCACCAGCTTTAGTAATTGCGTTAAAAAGTGTTGACTTACCAACGTTTGGCAAGCCAACGATTCCTGCAGTTAATGACATAAATTGTTCACTTTCCTTTTCAATTAATCATTTATTATTTTAATCTACAATTAGTTATTTGTGATCATCAATCATTAAAAATATTAATCATCTTGATCCGCTTTTTCGATAACCTTTTTTAATCCCTTATCAAATTTTTGACGGGTCATCATGACAATATGACCACATCCTTGGCATTCAATTTTAATATCTGCACCCACTCGTGTAATCTTCCAGCGGTTAGTTCCACACGGGTGAGCCTTTTTCATCATTACAATGTCACCTTTATCATATGCTGTCATGAGTTATTCCTCCTTAATCTAAGGTTATATTTAATAATTCAAGAATTCGAGTAAAGTCTTCATTTGACGTATAAGGTATTTCGATCTTTCCTGCGCCTTTTTTCCGACTTTGCGCGACAGCAACTTTTGTACCAAATTTACTCTGCAACTGTGATTCAGCTTCTCGAATATAGATTGGTTTTCGTTGTGTCCGCCGTTCTTCTTTCTTTTTGGCCGTTCCATTAGTCTGCGTTACAATCTCTTCCAATTGTCGCACTGTAAGATTTTGCTCGACAGCTCGTTGGGCAAGCGGAACAAGTTTTGTCTTATCTTTTAAACCGAGAATTGTCCGTGCTTGACCCATCGATAGTTTGCCAGTATTAAGAAACTCTTTGATCATTTCTGGTAACCCTAGTAATCGCAAGTAATTAGCAATATAAGGCCGACTCTTTCCTAATCTGCTTGCCACCTGTGCCTGCGTTAATGATAATTTATCCATTAACATCTGATAGGCTTGCGCTTCTTCAAGTGGTGTAAGGTCTTCACGTTGAAGATTTTCGAGAACCGCGATTTCCATCATCTGGTCATCGCTCATCTTACGCACAATTGCTGGGATAGTTTTCTGTTTGGCGATCTTAGAAGCTCTAAACCGTCGCTCCCCAGCGATTAGCTCATAACGGTTAATTTTTGGATCCGTTTGCCGCAGAATAATTGGTTGAAACACCCCTGATTTTTCAATCGATGAAGCTAACTCTGCCAACGCCTCTTTATCAAACGTTCGCCGTGGTTGATAGGGATTAGGATGAATTAACGATAACTTGATATCTTGAACCGTTTCATCCGCAAGCTCAGTTACTTCATTTTCCGCAAAGAGGGCCTCAATACCTCGACCAAGCCCACCTTTTTTATTCTTTGCCATGGTTAGCCAACACTTCCTTTGCTAATTGTTGGTAGACGTGTGCCCCCGTTGAATTTTTATCATAATCAATAATTGCTAAGCCGTGACTTGGTGCCTCTGATAAACGGACATTACGAGGGATAATCGTATCATAAACCTGGTCACCAAAAAACTTTTTGACCTCAGAATTTACCTGTTGTCCAAGATTTGTGCGCCGGTCAAACATTGTCAAAAGAACCCCTTCAATCTTAAGTTGCGGATTGAAGTGTTTACGAACAAGCTTGATGGTATTTAAAAGCTGACTTAAACCTTCCAATGCATAGTATTCACTTTGGACAGGAATCAGAATTGAGTCACAAGCAGTAAATGCATTAATCGTCAGGAGCCCCAGGGATGGTGGACAATCGATTAAAATAAAATCATATTCTTGACGAATTTCCCCAAAAGAATCCTTAAGCCGTGTTTCTCGGGCCATTAAATTAGTTAATTCTACTTCAGCCCCAGACAAGGCAATCGTCGTTGGAGCAATGTCAACTCCCTCGTGACTTGTCTTTTGAATAACATCCTCTAATGGCACTTCATTAATTAAAACATCATAAATACTTTGCTTAATATTCTGTTTTTCAACGCCCAAACCACTCGTTGCATTTCCTTGAGGATCAAGATCAATTAATAAGACGCGCTGTCCAGTCTCAGCTAAGCATGCACCCAAATTAACACTCGTTGTTGTTTTACCAACACCGCCTTTTTGATTTGCAAGGGCAATTACAGAACCCATTTTTTGGCCTCCCTACTGTTTCTTCGGAATCTCAATTGTTAATTGATAAGTATCACCGTTTTCCTTCTCATGCATTTTAATTTCAAAGCCTTCATTTGTCGCCAGCTTAATTGACTTTTTAATCGTATTTAAAGCTAAACGCGCATCATTAGCCTGCTGAGTTTTTTTGCTTCGGGCCTTCTTAGCTGTCTTTCGTTTAGGAGAGCGCCTCTTTTCTGCAGGCTTTTCTACTGGTGCCTCTTCAACGTCTGCTGTTTCTTCAGCATGATCCTCAATAGAAGCTAATTCTTTGCGCTTAGCGGCTGCTTTTAATTCTGCAATTTCTGAAGGTAACGGACGCCCTAATAAGCGAGCAACTTCATCTTCTGTCTGCCGAACTGTTAGCCGTTCATTAACAATCCGCATTAACATATCACGTTGTTGTTTTTCATCTAAATCTAATAATGCTCGACCATGACGTTCCGTAATCCGGTGATCTAAAATAGCTGTTTGGACTGGGGTGATCAGACGCAGCAACCGTAATTTGTTAGCAACAAAGGACTGACTCTTACCCATTCCCTTTGCTAATTGCGATTGGGTAAGATGGTTCAGATCCATTAATTGTCGGTAGGCCTGCGCTTCTTCGACTGAACTCAATTGCGACCGTTGCAGATTTTCAATGAGGGCAAGTGAAGCCGTCTCTTGATCACTCATCTTTTCAATTATTGCTGGCGCTTTTTCCCACTTCAAGAGCTTCATCGCCCGGTATCGACGTTCCCCAGCAATAATCTCATATTTTGCTGGTTCGTATTCACGTAAAACAATTGGTTGTAACAACCCATGTTCGTCAATTGTTTGTGCTAATTCACGGATACCGTCTTGATCAAATACCTTCCGTGGCTGGTAACGATTAGGAATAATTTGATCAATTTTTACTTCTACGACCTTATTTTTTGTATTATCGGAATTATTTTTTCCAATGCCAAATAATGAAAAAGCCATACTTTCAACTCCTTATCTTATTGAATTGGTTTTTTGCTTGGTAATCCTGGACGACGTGGGTATTTATTAGGGGTCGCCTTTATCTTATCAATCACAATAATATTACGTTCTTCATCAGTTTCCAGTAAAGTCAATGTCACCGTTTTTTGAACTTTTCCACCAAGCTGTTTAATTGCTGCCCCACCTTGTTGAAGTTCTTCCGGAGCTGCACTTGCCTTATAAGCAATGAATTCCCCGCTAATTTTAGCGGCAGGCAAGCATAATTCGCTTAAAACTGATAGGCGGGCAACTGCACGGGCGGTAACAATATCGAATTTCTCCCGATATGGACTGTTCTTGGCACTAAAAGTCTCTGCTCGATCATGGATCAATGTAACGTCGGTTAAACCGAGCTTGGCAACTAAGGATTCAAGAAAAGCAATCCGCTTATTTAACGAATCGACAATCGTTACCTTTAATTGTGGAAAAGCGATCTTCAACGGTAAGGAAGGAAAGCCAGCCCCCGCACCGATATCACATAATGTCAGTTCTTCGCTCTCTAAGCGTGGTTCAGCAAACGCTCCTGTAATTGAGTCATAAAAATGCTTTAAATACACTTCATCCTTTTCAGTAATTCGTGTCAAATTTACATGTTCATTAGTTTCAACTAATAATTGATAATAGTCAGCAAATTGTTGCATTTGTTCTGCTGATAAGCTGATACCATGATCAGCTAATGCTTGTTGAAATTGTTCAGGATTCATTTATTAGGTCTCCTTTCGTGAAACATTTTTTGTTTCACGTCTTCTACTACTGTACCGTAATTTTGCCATTGTTGCAACCGGATTACGTGAAAATTGGAGCGCAAAATAAGGGAGTAAGATAGCAGTCACGAGTGACTTTTATCTTGCTCCCCTTCCTAACGTTTTCAATACTTAATCTTAATGCTTCAGAAAATCTGGATCCATGAAAGCTGGATTGGGATAATTGTAAAATCCTTGTCCCGATTCTTTTCCTTCGTGCCCTTCTTGAATCATCTGTTCCATCTTATCGGCAATTTCCTTATGACTTTCATCCTTAGTCTGGGCATAGGCATTCCGTTCAATTTGCGCTGCCGTCCGTAAACCAACCATGTCTAAAATACCAAATGGTCCCATTGGTGCACCTGTCGAAATCATCCAATCCTTATCAATCATCGTTGGATCAGCAACTCCTTTAGCCCATAAGCTAAGACCAGATGCAAGTAACGGAATCAAAAGGGAATTCAGAATATACCCGTGTTGTTCTTTATTAAGAATAACAGGAACCATCTTTATTTCCCGAGCAAACTTTGTAGCTTCTTCAATCACCTCTGGACTTGTTTGGGAGGTGCCCATAATTTCGACCACATTAAATTTCCAAATTTGGTTAGCAAAGTGCATATTAAGAAATTTTTCTGGCCGATCAGTATAAGGAGCTAGTTGGCTAGGGATAAATGTAGAGGAGTTGCTAGCAAAGATTGTTTTTTCAGGGGCTAATCCTGAAACCTCTTCGTAAAACTGTTCCTTTAACTCTAACGATTCTGGTAAAGCTTCAATCATTAAATCAGCATCTTTAACTGCAATCGCAATATCATCGGTAATAACTTTAATATTATCAAGGCCCTGTTGAAATTCCTTATCAGTCAAATGCAAGTCACGTTCATAATCACTTTTCAACGCCTTAATCCGTCGTTCAGCGGTATCAATATGGTGGTTATATACACTAACATTAAAGCCAGATAAAGCCGTTTGATATGCAATCTGACTACCTAATACACCAGCGCCAGCAATCATAATATTCTTCATTTTGCATTTCCTCCTTACTTTAACTACTATTATTATACTGTAAAGCGCTTACACAAGAAAGTAATAAAAAGAGCCGAAAGCAAGCTCTCAGCTCCCAGTATCTTATTTCATTTTGCTTACTTCTTCTAAGAACCACTTATTGAAGTATTCAGCATCAATGTCTAAGCAAACTTTTGCGTTGGTCTTACCATCATGATAAGCAGCACGAATGTCACCAACAGTAGCACCGATGGCCGGACCATCCGTTTGAATATCAACCCACATATCCTTTGTAGTAAATGCTTCTGGATGAAGAAGGTAGAAGATAGTATTAACATCGTGCATTGGACGACCTTGATCATTACCATCATTATAGTGCGTAATTAATCCATGCAACATTTCACCAGTCTTATTAAGGCTACCGAGTTTTTCAATTGTATCAGCAGTCAAGAGCGCCTTTAAGGTAACATCTAATCCAACAGTTACAATTGGAACACCTGCATTGTACATAATTTTAGCAGCGTCTGGGTCGGTGAAGACGTTAAATTCGGCAACACTGGTCATGTTACCACCGGAGAACGAACCACCCATCGCAACGATTTGCTTAATATGACTCTTTACTTCTGGGTATTCGCTAAAGAGTAATGCAATGTTAGTGTATGAACCAGTTGGCACCAGGATGACTTCATCTTCAGCCATGATTGCGTCATGAAGCGCTTCAACAGCAGTCTTATCAAGTGGCTTACCATAGTCGTCACCGAAATCATAACCAGGCATTCCCGATTCACCATGAATTCGAGCAGCATCTTCAAAAGGCTTAATCAATGGTTGCTTGGCACCCGCGGCAACTGGAATATCCTTACCAAAGAAGTGAATAATCTTCAAGGCGTTGGCAGTCGTCTTATCAGCAGTAACGTTACCGGCAACTGTAGTAACTAATTTCAAGTCTAATGATGGGTCATTAATAGCCATTGTTAAAGCAGCTGCGTCATCAATACCTGGATCAGTATCCATAATAATCTTTGTAGTCATAATTTTATCTCCTTTTTATCGTGCAAGCGTTTTCGAATTTGATGTTGAAAAAAGCAGCCTTCCCAGCTGCTTTTTCATTTCTACCAAACAAAGAGACCAACAAATGCAGCTGATAATAATGAAACCAAAATACCAGAAAGCATTAAGTAACCAATGTTTGAAGCGATGTAATCGTTGTTTTCTTTGTCAACTAATCCCTTGAAGGCACCAATAATCATACCTAAAGTACCGAAGTTGGCAAATGAAGTTACGAAGACAGTCAAGACAGCCCGCAAGTGAGGTGCGTAACTGTTGATTTCACCAGTAACTTTACCCATAACAACGAATTCGTTAGTAATCAATTTCATACCCATATCTTGGGAAAGCATCCATGCTTGGTGAACAGGTAAACCAAGTAACCATGAGAATGGGAACATGATAACACCTAAGATACTTTCAAGTGAAAGGTCCTTCCAGAACAATGCTAAGATAGCATCGATCAAGGCTGCCAAAGCAACAAAGGCAACAACGTTAGCAATGATGATAAGGATTAACTTACCAGCACCTAAAATTGAGTCTCCCAAGAAACTGAAGAATGGTTCACGCTTATCAGAGTCAACTTCAGCACCAACCTCTTCGATGGTGTCATCTTCAGCTGGAACCTTAACAGGGTTTAACATACTTACAGCAATCAATGAGTTAATAATGTTAATTGGAACAGCAGTCAGAATATATTGTCCTGGCATCATTTCAATATATGCACCAAGAATTGAAGCAGTAACACAAGACATTGACATCATGGCAATCGTCAAATTACGTTCCTTGTTCATGGCACGTAATTGCATACCAGAAATAGCCAAAACTTCGGTGTTACCTAAGAACATCATTTCTACAGCAAAGAATGATTCAAACTTAGGTTCACCAGTAATGAATGAAAGTCCACGTCCGATCCACTTAATAATCCATGGTAATACACCAATATAGTTTAAGATATCGAACAATGGAACAATCATAAGGATTGGCATCAATGCAGAACAAATGAAGTTAAGGTTCTTTGGTGTGTACCAATCACCTAATGCAAACACAGTTCCTTTTGCAGAGACGTTAACAATCCAAGCAAAACCATCAGCGGCCGCTTTAACCCCAGCACGACCAGCTGCTGAACTTACTAGGAACCATGCTAAAAGTAAGTTCAATACTACCATGATTCCTACAGTCTTCCAGTTGATTTCCTTTCGATTCTTGGAGAAAAGCCATCCAATTCCAAGAAAGACAATCAACCCAATAATGTTGATAATAAGATACATAGACATGGCTGTGTACCCTCCTTAAATAGAATATTCGTTAACAGCCGTTCCAAATTAAGATAATATAATTGCAGTTGTGGCGAGTTAACTACTTAAGAATATCTTTAAATTTGCTTCCTGTAAAGCGCTGTTTTGTAGACAATTTGTGAATTTTTATCATTTTTTAAATTATAATTTTACAATTCATTTATTTTATTAACTTTTCAGCTTTTTAAAATTTCACAAAGTTTTCCAGAACTTATGAAAGCGTTATCATATGTTAGTAAAAAGAAACGGAAAGTTACACGTGGCAAATCGTCTTTGCTATGTGTCTTTCCGTCGCCTCTGCCAAGGTTTTCTATTATACTCAATTAAAATCAATTGAGCAAATGTTCAAATATTTAGAGAAGTAATTTACAGTTTCACTAACTTTAGTATTTCCCAGGAAATAACATAAAATATTTAGGGGTTAAACTGGCAGAAGCCCGGGACGTTTATCAAAATAACATTCCGGGCTTCTCAACCATGAAGAAGTGGGAAGAAAGGCCGAGTATTATTATTTTTAATTTTTGGTAACTTATCTATCTGCTTAATACGAGGAACTTAAGCTTATCATTATAGGTTCGTTGTAGATATGGCCACTAATTACTTTTTACGGAAACTAAAGCGTTTCATGTGGAGTGGGGTGTTGGTATTTTCATGCAAAAAGTCTAATTAACGTACTTCAAAGTAGTTTTATTATGAGAAGATGTTTGTTAAATTCGGCCTTCTATCTTTCCACACTTTCAGTATAATCCCTCCCCAACAAAAAGACAATTAAACCGCGTCACACCGGAATTTAGATCTCCTCCAACTATTAAACAAAACCTTCTTTTCTATTACTTTTTAGCTCTCTCTTAAACTATTCATTATCAAATGCAAAAGAAAAGAGACTCAAAATTTTCGAGTCTCTGCCAAGTTTTTAATTTTTCTTCTTCAAAAATCCATAACCATAAGCAAGCAATGCAAAAATTACGATTGAAAGGATTAATGGAATTCGTGTTGAATCAATAAAGAGTAAAATCACTAGAACTGCCAAGAAGAAAATAATTGTTAACCAACTAGTAATCGGATATCCTGGCATTCTGAAGTTTGCAACTCCCTTAGGATTTTGTTGTCGGAACTTAATATGTGCAATCAAAATAATGATCCACGTAAAAATAAATGTAATTGTTGAAATTCCAGCAATCACATCGAATATTCCCGCTGGCATAATATAATTCAAGATAACTGTGATAAAAAGAATCAATGAAGAGAAAGTTAATGCATGATTAGGAACTGCCTTCGCGCTTAATTCACCAAAACGTTTTGGTGCGTTCCCGCTTCGAGCTAATGAGTAGAGGGAACGACTAGTACTAAAGATCGCACTGTTAGTTGCAGACATTGCAGCTGTCAAAACCACAAAGTTTAAAATCGCAGCTGCTCCTGGAACACCGATTGCTGCAAACACTTGAACAAACGGGCTAGAAGTAGTCTTAATATGGAACCATGGGTAAATTGACATCATCGAAATCATTGATCCGATATAGAATAAACCAATCCGGACTGGTAAGGTATTAATCGCCTTCGGAATATCTTTATCTGGATTCTTAGTTTCTCCAGCTGTCAAACCGACCATTTCAATTCCCACAAAGGCAAAAACTACCATTTGGAAAGACATTAAGAAGCCCATCGGACCAGTAGCGAAAAAGCCCCCCTGGTTAACTAGGTTTGAAAGAGTTACCGGCCGTCCTTCAACATGACCATGCATCACAAGTAAGACCGCGCCAACTGCTATTAAGGCTAAAATTGCAATCACCTTAATCATAGAGAACCAACTTTCTAGTTCACCAAACAGCCCAACGTTTACCATGTTTACTAACATCAATAAAATAACAATAATTAATGGACCAACCCATTGTGGTAAATTAGGAAACCAATATTTCAAGTAAATACCAGTAGCAGTAAGATCTGCCATTGCTAATGTTAGCCAACATGCCCAGTACATCCATCCAGCAACAAATTCCATTCGGTCACCAAGATATTCCTTAACCGAATCAATAAATGAATGTTTTGAAGTATCAGCTAAAATAAGTTCCCCTAACGCCCGCATCATAAAGAAGCAAAAGATACCGACGATCAGGTATGAAAGAATGATTGATGGACCTGCTTGGTGAATGGCTGTTCCTGATCCAAGAAAAAGACCGGTCCCAATAGCTCCACCAATAGCAATCATCGTCACATGACGACTTTTAAGCGATCGTTCTAACTTCTGTTGTTGTTTTTCGTCCATAATATGCCTCCTTAAAAATTTAGTTAATAACAAAAACGTTTTCTTAAACAAATAAAAACGTCCCTGGTAATCATCTACCAGGGACGTTTTTTAACGCGGTTCCACCCATCTTTATAGCTCACATTTGCGAACTACCTCTCGGTTGATAAGGAAACTACTCCATTTCAAACGCTCATGCCATTTAATTGGATCCAACTTTCAGCAAATGCTAGATTCTCTGTCAACCAATTATTAGAAGTTACTCATTATTATAATGATTATTCTAGCTTTGTCAAATTTAAATTACTAAAAGTCAGTCGATAATTAAATATTTAGCACTTTATCCAAGAAATTCTTCGTATCTGGATGTTGTGGATTATCAAAAATCTCTTCTGGGGTGCCTTGTTCCCGAATATCACCATTATGGAAGAAGATCACCCGATCAGCAACTTGCTTAGCAAATCCCATTTCGTGAGTTACCACGATCATGGTCATTCCCTCTTGCGCTAACCGTTTCATTACTTCCAAAACATCCCCTACCATTTCAGGGTCAAGGGCACTCGTTGGTTCATCAAAGAGCATTACATCCGGTTTCATTGCAAGGGCACGGGCGATGGCTACCCGTTGCTTTTGACCTCCAGACAGCTTGGTTGGATCTGCCCCCGCTTTATCAGCTAGCCCAACTAAGTCAAGATAGTGCATCGCGTCCTTTTCTGCCTCTTCCTTGGTCATCTTGCCAAGTTGAACAGGTGCCAAAGTGATATTCTCCAAAACATTCATATTTGGAAAGAGATTAAAGTGCTGAAAAACCATCCCGATATTTTCCCGAACCTTATTAATATTTACTTGCGGATCAGCAATATCGTAGCCATCAATATAAATATGGCCGCTATTTGGTTCTTCAAGCTTATTAATGCAACGAAGAAAGGTACTTTTACCCGATCCTGATGGTCCAATCATGCAAACCACCTCATTGGGTTTTACGTCCAAGCTAATACCCTTCAGCACTTCATTACTTCCATAACTTTTGTGCAGATCTTTTACTTGTACTTTATAGTTTTTATCCATATTAGCCCATCCTCTTTTGTACGTAGTTTGATAACCAAGTCAACAGGGTAATGATAATGATATACATCGTCCCAATAATTAACCACATCTTAAATCCTTCCATGTTCTGGGAAATGATAACAGTCCCCGTTTGTGTAAGTTCCATTACACCGATTGCGGAAAGAATTGAAGTATCTTTCAAGGTAATAATAAACTGGTTAACTAACGAAGGAATCATTAACTTAAATCCTTGGGGAGCAATAACCTTAATCAAGGCTTTACTATATGGCAACCCTAAGCTCCGCGCTGCTTCCCACTGTCCAATATTAACAGATTCAAATCCACCTTTAACAATGGCTCCAATATAGGCCCCTTCGTTAAAAGTCAAGGTTAAGATTCCTGCCAAGAATAATGGAACTTTATGGCCAATAACATTTGGAATCCCCATGTAAATAAAGAAGGCTAAAACAATCATTGGAATACCACGGAAGATATAAATCAGGGTACTAGAAACAGCATTGGCAAATTTGTTTTGTGCAATACCTAATACACCTAGAATTACTCCAAAAATCATCGCAAAAATAATGCCGACAACGGTTAATTCAATTGTCATCCATAATCCACGAAGCAAGGCAGGATAATTGGCGCGGATTAATCCCAGGATTGTCCGATCAGTCGCACTGTCCTTCGTTGTTTTGTCACTCTTAGTATATTTATCAATGATTTGATCCATTTGACCAGTATCTTTTAGCCATTTGATCCCATCATTCATCTTTTTCTGTAATTCTAAGTTCTTGCCCTTTTGATATCCAACGGCAACTGGTTGCGCATCAATTGGCTTCTTTGTCACAATCTTAAGTGGGACACCTTCTTTAATTCCGTATTCAAGAACAGGGCCATCATCAAAAGTAGCTGCTGTATTCCCAGTCTTCACATCATTCCACATCGTATTTGAGGAATCAAAGTAGCGAATTTTGTAACCATATTTCTTTTGGTTGTTCTTCAAAAATAATGCCGCACTCGTTCCTGACTTAGCCGAAACTGTTTTGCCTTTTAATTGGCTCATCGACTTAATATTGCTATCTTTTGCAACAGCCATAACAACCCCACTAGTATAGTAAGGTGTTGAAAAATCATACTTTTCTTTCCGTTCATCAGTAACGCTCATTCCGGCAATTACTGCATCAACTTGTCCTGCTTCAAGAGCTTGTAAGTCACCATTAAAGCTCATTGACTTCAGTTCATACTTAAAATGCTCATGCTTAGCAATTTTCTTAAGCATTTCAATTTCAATCCCAGGATTCTTTCCTGAGTACCCACCTTTACTATCTTGAATTTCAAAGGGTTCAAAGGTGTTATTAGTTGCAAACGTATAAGTCGGTTCGGCAGCAGATACCTGCTGAGGCTCAACCATTTGCCACCCCACTACAATTCCAAGAACTGCAACAATGGTGATGATCATATTTTTTATCTTGCTGCTATGCATCTGCACCGACTCCTTTTTAATCAAATTTTAACGTTGATACTACTTTATCATCGCTAGAAAACAAAATAAATATTCTTCACCAAAGTTTGTGTTTATCCAAGATGTTAGCGTTTTAAACAATAATTTTTAAAGAGAGTAACCAGCGATAAGTTAATTTTATTAAGTATAATTTATTTATTTTTCACTTTTTCTTAGATTTTTTTTAATCAAAAAAAGAAGCTCAGATTTAGCAATCCGAACTTCTTTTTAAAAACTGTCTTCTATATATCTTATTTATTAACTTTATTACGGAAAGGAACCGCATTTTCCTTAGTAATCTTAGTAACACCATGCATGTATGGTACCAATACTTCTGGAATCGTTACGGAACCATCAGCGTTTTGATAGTTTTCCAAGATAGCTGCAACTGTCCGACCAACGGCTAAACCAGAACCGTTAAGTGTGTGAACATATTGTAACTTACCATTTTCATCCCGGTATTGTGTGTGCATCCGCCGTGCCTGGAAGTCCAAGCAGTTTGAACAACTTGAAACTTCACGATACTTATTTTGTGCTGGCATCCACAATTCAAGATCATGGGTTTCAGATGCAGTAAAGCTCATGTCACCAGTAGTTAAGGTAATAACATGGTATGGCAAGTTTAACTTCTTCAAGATATTTTCAGCGTTAGCCGTCATCTTTTCAAGTTCATCCCATGAGTTCTCTGGCTTAGTGTATTTAACCATTTCTACCTTATTGAATTGGTGCATCCGGATCAATCCTCGGGTATCACGACCCGCTGCTCCCGCTTCAGAACGGAATGACGGTGTTAAAGCAGTAACGTAAACTGGTAATTCTTCAGTTGGGATAACTTCGCCACGGTAGTAATTAGTCAATGGAACTTCAGCAGTTGGAATCAAAGTCATATCCTCACCGTTAACTTGGTAAACTCCTTCTTTGAACTTAGGGAATTGACCAGTACCGTACATTGAATCAGCATTGACGATATATGGTGGTAAGACTTCGGTATATCCTTCCTTCATGTGTTCATCAAGCATGAAGTTGTAAACTGCTCGTTCAAGCTGAGCACCAAGCCCTAAGTAGTAGACAAAACGCGCACCAGAAACCTTACCAGCGCGATCAAAGTCTAAAATACCAAGATTTTCACCAATATCCCAGTGATGCTTAGGCTCAAAATCAAAGTCGCGAACCTTACCCACTTTCCGTAATTCAACGGCACCGTCTTCCGTTAAACTAACTGGAACACCATCGTGAGGAACATTCGGAAGATGAGCCATCTTATCATGGAGTTCAGCATCATTTACTTCAAGTTCAGCGTCCAATTCCTTGATCTTATCACCAAGTTCACGAGTTTCCTTAATGGCAGCATCGGCAGATTCACCATTACGCTTAGCTTCTCCAATCTTCTTTGATGCTTCATTACGTTGCGCCTTCATTGTTTCAGTTTGTTGGAGCAATTCCCGTCGCTTCTTATCTAACGCAATAACTTCATCAATTTCTTCTGGTTTTACACCACGCGTAGCTAACTTTTCCTTATAAAAATCAGGTTCTTGACGAATCTTTTTAATATCTAACATCGTATTTCCTCCTAATTATATAAAAAAGAGCCATTCCATCCTTTATATTTTGGGACGAAATGGCTCTAGTTCCGCGGTACCACCCAAGTTTGACTATCTTTAGTCACCCTTCGAAGTAGATAACGGCTACTATCCGTGCAGAATTACCTGCCCACATATTTTTGCACCGGAGTTTCGGTCGACAGCTCTCACCATCCGCTGCTTCTCTGAACAACCTACTTGAAATGCATTCGTGTTTTCTATTTTGCAATTATCTTATTACACTTTTCCTAATTTATCAATTGAATTTTTGTTTAAAACAAAAAAGGATTTTCACTTCTGAAAATCCTTTTTTGGTTAGTTTACGCACAACTAACTTTGGTGATAAATCCACCATTCAACATTTAAAACCTACCACCAAGCGGCTTACTACAGTAGGCTAGCACATTTACCATACTGTTGTAATTTCTGTGCCGACTTTTGAGGTATCACTAGTACTAGGTGTACTGTTGAATCGTTGTTTAGCACAATTGTCATGAACAGTAAAAAACTTTTAGTAGCAAATACACTTATATGATAAAACTAAACTGTTATCTGCTTATTGCTGTTGGCGTAGACAATAAGACTTTTAAGTTATCTGGGGGAGATATTGCTACTCATGCTTAAAGTTAAGTATTCGGGGGGGTTCTTATAAGCATTATCATTCTACCGTTTGACAAATTTATCTAAACAGCGTTCAACCATTTATGATACCTACTATATAAGGCTATAAACCTTATATCTATTAGGGAGTAGTAGTCGCAACAAACAATGCACAAAAATTGTTGCTTAACACTTAATAACTTGGCTTTACCACTATCCAGTCAAGCGACAGCTACTATTATAATTAGCCTAAATAGGCATCGGGGGTCGCCTCTTTAAGGTTATCATAATAGCCTATATCCGCCAGTTTTAAGAGAAATTATCCCAAGCCACCTGGCACTACTTACCACTATCTTTTGGAGTAAGTTAAGTCATTCAATAAACCATTTTATAAATAAAAGGTAAAGTACTCCTTGAGATAAATAGCAACCATAAAGATCACTACCAGGTGGCATTTCATCTGTAGCTGTCGATCAGATGAATGGTGATACCTGCTGGCAAGTTACAACCAATCTTTTATTAAACAAGTGGCTAAACTAGCAATTTAAAAAACTTCATTTTATTAAAAAGCTGATAATTAAATGATGATTAATCGCCATCTTTTAATATCAACATTTTAGTAATAACTTTCAATTGTCATTCTACACTCTTAACAGTTTTTTTCAACTGATTTATCATCAGAAAATTTAACATTCAATGCTATTATATCAACCGTTGAGGAAGATTAAAGCAGCATACCCTCTTTTTTATTCACTTTTTATAAATGAAATAATGATCATATGTACCAATCTCCTCTGCCTTTCTTTATCGTTTGATCATTACCAATCTGTCAAATCGAGTAGGAGATAATTGACTAGTTCAATTATCGACCTCTCACACCACCGTACGTACGGTTCCGTATACGGCGGTTCGACAACTTAATCACATTAAATTGACTGGAGCATCTTGGACATATTCATTAGTCCGAGTTGATCCAGTTTTTCATTTTTAAGAGAGTAAGTTAGTGTCTTACTATGCGCGGTTTGCCAGTATCCCTTGCGGGTACTAGCGAATTTATACGCGTCGTGGTATGACATGCCTAACTTCTTTAAGTTAGTGACCTTTGTTTTAAATTTCTTCCACTGTTTCCAGATGTATTGTCGGATGCGTGTCCTTAACCATTAGTCTAATCGTTGAACAAACGCTGTCATTTTACCAATTGAATAGTATTGGAGCCATCCACACATTTTTCGCTGAATTTCCCCAAATATTCTAATAATTGAGACTCCTCGATTACGTTTGGTTAATTGCTTTAACGCGTGTTTAACTCGCCTTTGTGATTCTTTAGCTGGTCGCGCGTAAGCGCCATTCTGGTTTACACCTAATGAGAAGCCTAAGGGGCTACCAACTTTACTTTTATCTGGATTTACTTTGACCTTTAATCGTCTTTCTAGGAACTGCGTAATGCTTTGCATCACTCGTTCCCCTGCTCGTTGGCTTTTAACATAAATGTTACAGTCGTCCGCATAGCGTACAAAGTGGTGACCACGTCTGGTCAATTCCTTATCCAACTCATTTAGATAAATATTTGCCAATAGTGGAGAGAGCGGTCCACCTTGCGGTGCTCCTTTTTCACTTCACGCAAAAAGCCCATGATCTAGAACTCCGCTCGGAAGAAACTTACGAATTAGTCTCAATATCCATCGGTCACTAATGTATTGTTGGAGGTATTTCATCAGTAAATCGTGGTTTACGTTGTCAAAGTAGGCTTTTAAGTCTAGGTCAACAACACGTTTGTAACCATGATTATAAAGATCAACTACCTTCGCTATTGCGTCTTGGGCGCCACGATGTGGGCGAAATCCAAAGCTACTATCCGAGAAAATCTGCTCAAAGATGGGCGTTAATACTTGGGCTACCGCTTGCTTCTGTGGAAATTTATCTTATTCCTCTTGTCGGAAGCGTATAAGTCAGGCCTCCCCGGGTAAGAACATTAACTTTCGTACCATGTCACCGTTAGCTTTACTGAGAGTAACTTCGAGTAGTATTGGACTTCAGCTTGTTGTGCAACCTTATCCAGTTACCTTCAGCCTTATAGCTACTCCTTATTCATCGGTGCAGTACTTTGCCTTAGACTTCCTTCAGATTCTACTTCACAATGAACACCCTTGTCATCAGCTCATGGTTCCGACTAGGCCCATAGCGGACTTTCACCGCCTAGCTAATATCCATGCCAGGCGCACACAAATCATAATCACCCGTCAAACGGGTGGTTTGCACATCGGCTATAAGCCGATAATAAAAGCCGGCGTCTCAAGGCGCTGGCTTTCGCTTTGCTCAAGCCAAAATGCTCTGACTACTTTGCCACCGCTTTAAGCGGTGTTTGTACTACCTCACTTACCCTTAAAAGGGTCCGAATATTCCACACTTGTTAGCTTATCCATTGATATATCACGTTTCTCTTGATCTCGGATATACTTCTTTATCGTGGATTCATTTAATCCAACTGTAATCACATAGTAGCCTTCAGCCAAAAAATGTCGGTTCCCATATTTGTATTTTAAGTTTGCATGTCGATCAAACATCATTAATGCACTTTTCCCTTTTAAGTATCCCATAAACTACGAGACACTTAGCTTCGGCGGAATACTTACTAACAAGTGCACATGATCTGGCATCATATGACCTTCAATTATTTCTACTCTCTTATATTTGCACAATAAACAAATATAATCTCTCAGGTTCGGTATTGATTGAAGATCGCTTTACGTCTATACTTTGGTATGAATACGATGTGATACTTACATAACCACTTCGTATGGGCTAAGCTATTTAATTTATTAGCCATATTTATATAACCTCTTTTCCCTTATTGGCTTTGGCTTGAACACCTACATCTTAAGGCAAAAGAGGCCTTTTTTATATAATTTTTATCGCCCACCCGCATAGCAGGTGGTTTTTTGTTTCGTGCACTCGCTCTGCTCGCGCACTCAACCAGGTCTAAAGACATTAACAAAAAAGCGTAGGTAAACATTTCGTTTACCTACGCTTAAATGAAATCAATTTTTATTCAGCCCAACGTTTACCATTGATTCATCATTATGAATAAAGATAGCGCCACGGTTACCAGGACGCACTTCCCAGCCTGTGATTGGTTCACCATTGAAGAAGAGTCGCTTAGCCTCAATTTCACCCATTACCGATTGATCAGTAAAAACAGTCACACTGCTCAAATCAGTCTCTAATGGGTATCCAGTCCGAGGATCTAGTAAATGGTGATAACGACGACCATTTTTGATCAAAAATCGTTCATAAATCCCAGATGTAACTGCCGAACAAGCCGGTTCGCGGACAGTTGCCAAATTTTCACCTCGATGCAGTTGCGGATCCTGCACACCGATGATCCACTGCCCATCATCCCGCCGTGGCGACTTACCAACAAATAAGAGATTCCCCCCTAAGTCGATAATTCCCGCGGGAACTCCAGCTTCAATCCAAAGATCCCGAATACGGTCCGCAATATAGCCCTTCGCAATTCCGCCAAGGTCTAATTCCATCCCTGGCTCTTCTAAATATACCGTCCGTGCTTCTCGGTTCAGCAATACTTTATAAGGGTCAATCAACTTCAACCGCTCTTTGATCTCAGCATCACTTGGCACGTGCGCCCCTACAAAACCGATTTTCCATAATTTTACTAACGGGCCAATCAAAGCGTTAAAGCCAAAGTTTTCACGACTATATTTCACTGCCAGCTCAATGAGGTCAAAAGTCGTTGGCGATACCATTTTCGGAGTTTTCCCTGCACCATGGTTCACCGACATCACTTCTGATTCATTACGGTTAACCGTTAATTGGTCCTCATAGTGGTCAATTAGGTCCATTGATTTCTTTAACAATGAAAAATACTTGTTGCCAAAAATCGTTAAATTTATGCGAGTTCCGAGAGCGTGATGAGTCATCACATGCCGCTGCGCCATCAATTCATTATTCATAACTAGTTTTCGGATGCACCTGTTGTAGCATCTGCCTCATCATCATTTGCGTCTACGCTGCCTGCATCTGATACGCCTGTTGTAGCGTCCGCATCAGTATCATCGTTTGCTGCTGGTGCTGGGGTTGCAACCACTTCACTAGCATTGTCGGTGTTATCATCATCACTTGATTCTGAAGCACCAGTTGATGCATCAACGCTGTCAGCTTCTTCACTGTTGTCATTAGCATCCTCATGCTTAGATGCACCAGTGTTACCATCAGTACTCCATGCACCATTTTCGAAGAGGTTAAGAATGTATTCCACACTACCAGTAAATTCGATGGTTCCAAGGTAATGACCATTAACATCACGTAAAGCGTAGTATTGAATCAATGAACGGTGACCATTCATCCATAATGGACGGGTAACAACGTCTTTTTCACCATTCCGGAAACTGTTAATAATCTTCATAACAACCGGAACAGCCAACGGTGGATGACATTCTTGAACAGTTTCCCCGAGAGAAGCTACATTCCGAACGTGTTCCCGATTTGGCTTGTCAGAGAACCATGCGAAATGGTCAGTACTGTCAATTAAGTCAATTTCAAATGGGATTGTACTGAAGATTTGTTGAACTTCTTTTAATGTCAACCGACCAGTAGGGAAATTAATGTAAGCTTCACTGATCGTTGGTTGTTTAACGGACATATCCAGTCCCTCCTTATTTGCATTTTCAAAGATTTGAATGTATTCCACAAAATGGGTAAAGCAGTTTTCAAGGTTATCACGTGCTTCGGCATTAATTAACCGACCGTCTTTGGAGAAGGAATGACTAGCATTACCAATCAGAACTTCATTTCCTGGTAATAGGTTAGCATCACAATCAGGAGAAACCAAAATCTGCCGCATTTGAACTTGAGATCTTGCAGAAGCTTGGCGTCCATAAGATACACCGACAACCATAACTGGCTTGCGTTTTAATACATCAGTCTTGTAAGAAAGCCATTCTACTGTACTCTTTAAGGCCGCTGGAATCCCATGGTCATATTCAGGAGTTGAGAAGATAACTCCGTCTGCAGCCTTAACTTTTTGCTTTAACTTCCATACCTCTGTTTGTTCAGAAAGAGGGGCATCAACGCTAAATGGTGGCAATTGGCTAATTTCAGCAATTTCAATATCAGCCATTTGACGGAAGTGCTTTTTCATGTATTTAAGCAAAATCCGGTTATATGAGAAATTGGCATTAGTTCCAACTAAAGCAAGGATTTTCATTACTTCTTCGCCTCCTTCTTTTCAGCAACCATACGATTGATTGCCTTGGCGTAGTGTTTGAATTCACGCATACATTTTTCTAAGAAATGAATAGTCGTTTCGTTAGTAATGTCACCATCTTTATCAATGATATTAGCGGCATCACTCATAAAGAACTCTTCGTTTTGGAAAATATAAGCATTAACACCTGGTGAGATTAAAATATCTCGTAATTGAACTTGAGAACGGGATGAGCCTTGGTCATGGGTAGAAGCACCGATGATCATGACTGGCTTATTTTCTAATGGATGAACTTCATAGGAAAGCCATTCAATTACACACTTTAAAGCAGAGGTAACAGAGTGGTTGTATTCTGGGCTGGCAATGATAACAGCATCGGCGCTTGAAACACGACGATCAATATCAGCAACAGCCTCAGGAATCTTTCCCTTATAATTTTCATTAAACATTGGCACTTGACGAATATCAATCACATCAATATCATCATCACTAAAATGACGGGCAATAAATTCTAATAACATCCGGTTGTATGAATGATTAGCATTTGACCCGGCAATTGCAGCAATTTTCAAACGTGTCACTTCCTTTAAGTTATTTATGCAACATTTCACATTGTTATTCTACTATATTTTACTCGTTCAAAAAACATATTATTAGTAATATGCACACTTAATTGACCATTTCCATAACAATTGACTATAAGTTTGGCTAAGTTATCATTCCGAAAATTAATTACGCGATTTTTCATCTCTGACATATTTGTCCAGTGGTATTTGGAGATGTGCTAAAATAGTCAACACATTGAATTAATAGAACGGAGAAATAATATGACACAAACTAAACAACATGAACAAGATGTTGATGTATGGGTTGGGAAACGATTCCCCCTCACAATTCGTCGCCTAGGCGTTAACGGGCACGGAATCGGCTACTATAAGCACAAGGTATGTTTTGTCCCTGGTGCCCTGCCAAATGAAGTCGTAGTCGCGGAAGTTACACGCGTTCTCCCACGCTATCTTGAAGCTAAAATTCACCGGATCCGGAAAAAGAGTCGGGATCGGGTAACGCCACGAGATGAGTACGCTGATATCGCTGGTGGTTTTGAACTTGAAAACCTCGCTTACCAACAACAATTAAAGTTTAAACGGCAAGTAATCATCGATAGTCTCGAAAAGTTTCAACCATACGGCTACCGTAATTACGATGTTCGCCCAACTATTGCAGCCCCTGAAGAATACGGTTACCGTAACAAGGCCCAGTTTCAAATCCGAATGGTCAATGGCAAAGTAGCAGCCGGTCTTTACCAGCCAAACAGTCATACCCTCGTTGATATGGAGACTTGTGCTGTTCAAATGCCCCGTACAATGGAGACAGTTCGAGCAGTTACGAAGATGATCGAAGACTTGCAAATCCCAGTTTATGATGAAAAGAACAATAGCGGTATCATCAAAACCTTAGCAGTCCGTGAATCATGGTCAACTGGGGAAGTCCAATTAACCTTCATTACTAATTCTGCTAAACTTCCTCACAAACGCGAATTGCTTGAACGCATTGAAAAAGAACTACCAGCAGTTGTTTCAGTTATGCAAAACGTTAACCCAGGTGATACACCCTTAATTTGGGGTGATAAAATGATCCACCTCGCTGGAAAAGATTCAATCCTTGAAAGCTTGATGGGACTCGATTTCAAACTCTCAGCACGTTCATTCTTACAACTAAATCCTGAACAAACAGAAGTGCTGTACGAAGAAGCTTCTAAAGCCCTTGAATTGGACAAAGATGATACCTTAATTGATGCATATGCCGGGATCGGGACAATCGGCCTTTCACTTGCATCGCGGGTAAAATCTGTTTGCGGAATGGAAATCATCCCCGAAGCGGTGGCTGATGCTAACGAAAATGCCAAGCTAAATAATATTACTAACGCTAAATATGAAGTCGGCAAAGCAGAAGAAGTTCTTCCCCGCTGGCAAAAAGAAGGACTCAACTTTGATGCCCTTGTTGTTGATCCTCCGCGAACCGGGTTAGATGACCAATTAATCAAACAAATCTTAAAAGTTAAGCCGCGAAAGTTTGCCTACGTCTCATGTGGTATGGCTTCTCTTGCCCGTAATTTACGGCGGTTAACTAGTGTCTATCACGTTGACTACATTCAACCAATTGACATGATGCCCCAAACAGCACGCTGTGAGGCAGTCGTGAAATTATCATTACGAAACGGAAATAAAGAATAGCTATGTAGGCTGGAAGAATTTTTCTTTCGGCCTATTTTTGTTTTAAATAATGATTAAGCCCCCATTGAAAGCGTTTACAAAAAATCGCAATTTCATTATAATAGGTTTAATAAGAAAACAATAAAGGAAGTCCGTCTATGAAGCCAACAATTAAAGATATTGCTCAACGGGCCCACGTTTCAACGGCCACTGTTTCTCGTGTTTTATCCAAAAAGGCGAAATCCTACCGTCCCGAAACCGCGGCTAAGATTGAAGCAATCGCTAAAGAACTAGGATACAAGAAAAACCTTGCAGCGGCTGAATTAGCTGCCAATAGTAGTATGTTAATTGCCGTTATCTTAAATAATACTCAAACGAATTTCTCAAATGATATCATCGCTGCTATTCAAGCAGAAACAGATAAAGCTGGTTACCAAATGTTTATTCTTTACGCTGGAAACCATAACGCCCGACTGCTTAATCAAGCAATTAGCGTTGCCCTCGAACGGCATGTTGCCGGCATTCTGCTAGTCGCAACCTCCCTCGACGAACAAGCAGCTCGCACCTTACAAGAAAGCAATACCCCTTGTCGGTTAGTATCGGTCTATGACGAAACTGATTCCCGATATATTGGATTTAAATTTACAAGTTCAAATAACGAGGAAATTGGTTATTCAGCCGCTAACTATTTAATTGAACGAGGACACTCACGGATTGGATTAGCCGGCATCGATCGTTCTTCAACCGGTAAGCAACGACTTCAAGGCTACCAACGGGCAATGACTGAACACGGATTAATCCCTCATATGGGATGGGTCGAATATGGGGATTACAGTTTTGGTCCTCAGCAAAATATGCTCAAAACACTAATGAATAAGAATCTTGACGCGATCATCACAGCTAGTGATATGGTGGCTGTGGGCATGATCAGAGAGGCTCATTTGCTAGGCCTTGATATTCCAAAAGACCTATCATTTATTAGTATCGATGGGACTTTTCTTTGTGATATTACCATCCCAACTATTACAAGCGTAACTCAGGACTTTTATCAAATGGGACTCATCGCAGTTAGGAGCCTATTGAACGATGATGACTCACAATTTATCCCAATCCATATCACACCGCGAAATAGCGTAAGACTCCTAGGCAAAAAACATTAGAGCATTAAAAAGTCGTGATCTTTTTATTGAAACAGATCACGACTTTTTACTATCCTTTTTTGCAAGCGGTTGCACAAATGAAATAAATTTGTTATATTATTCGTGTAAGAGCTTACACAAGCTCGAATTGCAATTATTTTATACATTTTTTCGTTAGGAGTTGTTTTTCATGAGTCAAGATGAGTCTGTCGTACTTAACCAAGGCCAAGAAACTTCGACGAGTGGATTGCCAATTTTACCAAAGAGTACCATCTGGATGATTAACTTTGGTTTCCTTGGGGTTCAAATCGCCTTTACGTTACAAGGTTCACAAATGAGCCGGATCTTCCAAACAATTGGTGCTAATCCTAATAATTTGGGATGGTTCTTCTTACTTCCACCACTTGCAGGATTGATCGTGCAGCCAATCATTGGTTATTATTCTGACCGAACATGGGCGCCAAAACTTGGTGGTCGGCGTCTCCCCTACCTGTTAATCGGGATGGTCATTGCCGTCATCGTTATGATTTTACTGCCTAATTCAGGAAGTTTTGGATTTGGATACGGTTCGTTAGCAGCCCTCTGGTTTGGGGCTATTACCGTCGCCTTCCTTGATCTTTCATCAAATATGGCGATGCAGCCATTTAAGATGATGGTTGGTGATATGGTTAACGATGATCAAAAGAGTTATGCATACGGGATTCAAAGTTTAATCTGTAATACCGGTGCCGTTTTAGCAGCCATTTTCCCATTCCTTTTGACATGGTGGGGTATATCAAACACTGCTAAAAAGGGTGTTGTTCCTCAATCAGTTGTAATTTCGTTCTACGTTGGCGCTGTTATTTTAGTCATCACCTGTCTCTTTACTATCTTCCGGGTTCACGAATATGATCCCGCAACTTATGCTCGTTACCATGGTATTTCAGAGGAAGACAATAAAAAAGGTGGAAACTGGTTTACCCTCTTAAAGCATGCTCCACGAGTATTTTGGAATGTCGCATTAGTTCAATTCTTCTGCTGGTTCTCTTTCCAATACCTTTCAACTTATGCGGTCGGGGCCATCGCTAAGAATGTTTGGTTAACAACAGATGCTTCTTCTGCTGCCTACCAAGCTGCCGGTAACTGGTACGGTGTTATGACCGCTGTTCAATCAATTGCAGCAGTTGTATGGTCATATGTTCTGGCTAAAGTTCCTAATAACCACCACAAAGCTGGCTATGCTTTCAGTCTTTTGCTCGGGGCTATTGGATACACATCAATCTTCTTTATCCATTCACAAAACGCCCTTATCTTCTCCTTCGTTTTGATCGGAATTGCTTGGGCTTCAATGAACACCTACCCATTAACAATGGTTACAAATGCCTTATCTGGTAAACACATGGGTACTTACCTTGGCCTATTTAATGGTTCAATCTGTGTACCACAAATGGTTGCCTCACTACTTAGTTTTGGTCTCTTCCCATTACTTGGTAGTTCCCAAGTCAACATGATGCTTGTTACCGGTATTTCTGCTCTCTTAGGTGCAATTTCAGTTCTCTTTATCAAGGAAACTTACCAAGCCTAATTATTCTAAAAAAGTAGAGTTTGCAGACAAAATTTGCAGACTCTACTTTTATTTTAAATAAGATTTGTTATAATACCTAAAAGCCTTTATGCAGTTTTTTGTTTATAATAAACATGTTTTTGCATAAAAATTCATTAGTGAATTGACAAAAGCATAAAATTACAGTAGTTTAGTATCAATCATTATCCTTTAATTTGGTCCCGTGAGGCTAACAAGGGCAGCGTTGTATTACTAACATTGAATTATACATATATATTCAATTTTTCGTATACGCTTAAGCCCATTACCAATGGTTTAAGCGTTTTTTATTAAACTTTTTTACAACGTGCAACTAGTTTATGTGATCAGTGGAAGGGTTTTGCAAGAAAGGATGAAACTCATGAAACGATATTTAATTCTAGAAGATGGTACTGTCTATACCGGCGAGGGTTTTGGCGCTACCAAGGCAACTCTTGGTGAGGTTGTCTTCACAACAGGGATGGTCGGCTATCAAGAAGCAATTACCGATCAATCATTTGCCAATCAGATTTTAGTCTTTACCAATCCTCTCATCGGTAACTATGGGATTAATAGTGAAGATAACGAAACATTGTATCCCCAAATCAAGGGCGTAATTTGTCATCATGTCGCTCGTGTTCCCAGCAACTGGCGCATGACTGACTCGCTCCCTAATTTCTTAGCAAAGCACCACATTCCTGGCCTCCAAGGAATTGATACACGTGAACTAGTCCGTAAGCTTCGTCAATATGGAACATTGCGCGGAATTATGACCGATAATGTTACCGATATCAAAGATAAGCTTGAACAGTTAAAACAAACTTCGCCAACCCAGAACATTATTAGCAAAGTATCTACTAAAGAATCCTACGCTAATCCGGGAACTAAGCGAACTGTTGTTGTTCTTGACTTCGGAATGAAAAATAGCATTCTCCGTGAATTAAATAAAAGAAACTGCAATGCAATTGTCCTTCCTTATAACGCCTCGATCAGTGAAATAATGGTGTTCAATCCAGACGGCATCCTCCTTTCGAACGGTCCTGGTGATCCACTTGAAATGGCAACTATTGCGGAAACTGTCGCAGAATTAGAAAAACATGTGCCTATTTTCGGCATTTGCATGGGCCATCAAATCTTTGCCCTAGCTAATGGTGCCAAAACTTATAAGATGAAATTTGGTCACCGCGGTTTTAACCATCCTGTCCGTAATCTTAAAACAGGAAAAATCGCATTTACCTCTCAAAATCACGGTTTTGCGGTTGATCCATCCTCCATTGATGATACTGACCTCCAAATCACCCACCTTGAAGTGAACGATGGCACGGTTGAAGGACTCCAGCATTCAAAGTATCCTGCATTTTCCGTTCAGTTCCATCCAGACGCTGCGCCAGGACCCCACGATGCTGAACAGCTTTTTGATAAATTCATGGCATTAATTGACAGTAATAAGGAGGTTCTCACCTATGCCTAAACGAACTGATATTCATAAAATTCTCGTCATCGGATCTGGTCCTATTATTATTGGCCAAGCAGCTGAATTTGATTATTCCGGCACGCAGGCTTGTCTTGCCCTCCGCGAAGAAGGATACGAAACCATCCTTGTTAATTCTAATCCAGCAACAATCATGACTGATAAGGAAATTGCTGATCATGTCTACATCGAACCATTAACGGTTGACTCCCTCTCTCGAATTATCCGTCAAGAATATCCTGATGCAATTTTACCAACCCTTGGCGGACAAATCGGCCTCAACTTAGCTGTCTCCTTGTCTAAAACTGGTCTCCTCGACGAATTAGGAATTGAACTTCTCGGAACTAAGCTGGATTCGATTGATGAAGCAGAAGACCGCGAAAAATTCAAGGAATTAATGAATGAGCTTGGTGAACCTGTTCCGGCTTCACAGACAGTTAATACTGTTGATGAAGCAGTCGAATTCGCACACCAATGCGAATATCCAGTAATCGTCCGTCCCGCCTTTACTATGGGTGGTACAGGTGGCGGGATCTGCCATAATGATGCAGAAATGCGTACTGTTGCCAAGAATGGCTTGGAATTATCCCCTGTCACCCAATGTTTAATTGAAAAGTCAATCGCGGGCTATAAGGAAATCGAGTTTGAAGTAATGCGGGATTCAGCTGACAATGTAATGGTCGTTTGTTGTATGGAAAACTTTGACCCAGTGGGAATTCATACCGGTGACTCCATTGTATTTGCCCCTAATCAGACCCTTAGCGACCGCGAATATCAGATGCTCCGTGATTGCGCGCTCAAGCTGATCCGTGCCCTCAAAATCGAAGGGGGATGTAACGTCCAACTAGCTCTTGATCCGCAAAGTTTCCAGTATAACGTTATCGAAGTTAATCCGCGGGTTTCCCGTTCATCTGCCCTTGCTTCCAAGGCAACTGGTTATCCAATCGCTAAAATGGCTGCTAAAATTGCGGTTGGCCTTACCCTCGATGAAATTAAGAATCCCGTTACCAAGACAACTTTTGCTGAATTTGAACCGGCACTTGACTATGTTGTCTGCAAAATTCCCCGCTGGCCGTTTGATAAGTTTACTCAGGCTGATCGACACCTGGGCAGCCAGATGAAAGCCACGGGAGAAGTAATGGCAATTGGTCGGACAGTTGAGGAAGCTCTCCATAAGGCTGTTCGTTCACTCGAAATTGATGAAAAAGACCTCTTTTCAGCAGAAGCTCATCATGCGCCAACAGATATGCTTGAAAAGAAGTTACGTTATCCCCAAGATGATCGGTTATTTTATTTAGCAGAAGCATTTCGGCGTGGATATTCCCTTAAGCAAACTCATGACTTAACTAAGATTTCCCCCTATTTCCTCGATATCGTCAAACACTTGGTGGAACTTGAAGACGATCTTAGTACCAAGCCATTTGATGCAGAAACACTGATAATCAGCAAAAAATATGGCTTTAGCGATGCAACAATTGCCCGCCTTTGGCATACTTCCTCACAAGAAGTTCGGAAATTCCGAAAACAGAATGAAATTCTCCCCGTATATAAGATGATCGATACCTGTGCTGCTGAATTTGCTTCTTCAACCCCTTATTTCTACAGCGCATATGACCATGAAAATGAAAGCCAACGGACAAAGAAGCCATCTATCCTTGTCCTTGGTTCAGGGCCAATCCGGATCGGTCAAGGAGTTGAGTTTGACTATGCGACCGTTCATAGCGTTAAGGCAATTCAACGGGCTGGTTATGAAGCAATTGTCATCAATTCGAATCCAGAAACTGTTTCGACAGATTTCTCGGTCTCAGATAAACTCTATTTCGAGCCCCTCACGCTTGAAGATGTCCTAAACGTGATTGATCTCGAACAACCAGTAGGCGTGATCGTGCAATTTGGTGGACAAACAGCGATTAATTTAGCAGAAGGTCTTGCTAAAAATGGGGTTAATATTCTTGGAACAACCGTTGACGACCTTGATGCCGCTGAAGATCGAGAAGTATTCGATAAAGTTATCACTGATCTAAATCTTAAGCAGCCAATCGGTTTAACCGCAACTACTCACTCTGCCGTTATCAAAGCGGCTGAAAAAATCGGCTATCCCGTTCTTGTTCGTCCAAGTTATGTTCTCGGTGGTAAGGCCATGGAGACTGTTTATAATCAAGAAGAACTGCAACAATACCTTCAACAAAACGCCTCCATTACTGCTGATCACCCTATTTTAATCGATGCCTACCTTGAAGGACGGGAATGTGAAGTAGACGCAATTTGCGATGGAAAAGACGTCCTTATCCCTGGAATTATGGAACATATTGAACATGCGGGCGTTCACTCGGGAGATTCAATGGCAGTTTATCCCCCACAACATTTTGATGATGACATTAAACAACAAATCGTTACTGCTACCGAAAAATTAGCAGTTGCTCTTAAATGTATTGGCATCATGAACATCCAATTTATTGTTCATAATCGCGAAGTGTACATCCTTGAAGTTAATCCGCGAGCTAGTCGAACAGTGCCATTCCTCAGCAAGATTACGGGAATCGAAATGGCCCAAGTTGCTACCAGAGTTATCCTTGGCCAGTCACTTGCTGATCAGGGTTTTACTAACGGTCTTTATCCAGAACCACAAACCATTCATGTTAAAGCTCCTGTCTTTAGCTTTAACAAGTTAGCGAACGTTGATTCTTATCTCAGTCCAGAAATGAAATCGACAGGCGAAGTGATGGGGACAGATACCACCTATGAAAAAGCACTTCATAAAGCCTTTTCTGGAGCACACGTTCAAGTCCCTAACAATGGCAAAATTCTCTTTACGATTGAAAATGGGGATGAAGAAGACATTCTCCCACTAGCAAAACGGTTTGCTCAGATTGGCTACCAAATTTTCACTACCCCACAAACAGCATCGCACTTTAAGGATAACGGCATTCACGTCCATCAAAAAATATCTAACATTGATGAACTCAACCGACTCTTAAAAGCCGGGCAAATCGATCTTGTTATCAACACTATGCGCCATGATTATGAACAAGATTCACTTGGCTTTCAGATCCGCCAAAGTACAATCGCGCAAAATGTTCCCCTCATGACTTCACTTGATACAGTCAATGCGTTGCTGCACGTCAAAGAAGATCAATGTTTGGAAGCCATCACAATTAAATAGAATCGAATAGGAGATAATTGATTAGTTCAATTATCGACCTCTCACACCACCGTACGTACGGTTCCGTATACGGCGGTTCGACAA
>NZ_CANCWY010000007.1:0-70494 GCF_947381695.1 Limosilactobacillus sp. DJ3M12
ACGAAACAGCTAGATTTCCGCAATCTTCCTGATGAATTGGTAACCCAACTGATGAGTAAGCGAAATAACCTGCCCCGCAAATCACTAGGCTATCGAACTCCATATGAAGTATTCATGTCTTACATCACTGATGAGCAACTATTTTCTTTCTAACTTAAATTGACATTTCGGGTAAATAAAAAGGCATTCCCAAAGAAATTGGGAATGCCTTTTTGGGTTGAATCAAACAAGTGATAGCTATTGATTACTTGTTGTAGAATTCAACGATAAGAGCTTCATCAATATCAGCGTTCATATCTTCACGTGCTGGAATGCGGTTAAGCTTACCTTCAAGCTTGTCGGCATCAAAGTCAACGTATGAAGGACGAGAAACAACAGCTTCCACAGCGTTCTTGATGATGTCTAAGTTCTTAGACTTGTCACGAACGGCGATGATTTGACCAACCTTAACTTCGTATGATGGAATATCAACACGCTTACCATCAACAGTGATGTGACCGTGGTTAACTAATTGACGAGCTTGACGACGAGTAGTGGCTAAACCAAGACGGTAAACCATGTTATCAAGACGACGTTCAAGCAATGCCATAAAGTTGGCACCGTGAGTACCTTCCTTAATCTTACCGGCACGAACGAAAAGGTTTGAGAATTGACGTTCAGTCATACCGTACATAAAACGTAGCTTTTGCTTTTCACGTAATTGTGTACCATATTCTGAAAGCTTACCGCGACGATCACGACCGTGGTCACCAGGAGCGTAAGCCCGACGTGCTAATTCTTTACCAGTACCTGAAAGTGAAACGCCAAGACGACGTGAAACACGCCAACTTGGACCAGTGTAACGAGACATAAATAAATTCCTCCAATAATTTTAGTTGGAGTAAAATAATCCGATTGTGAGCTTGGCATTCGTGCAGGCTGATTTGAATCTTTCACCCTAGCAGCCGGGTTACTAAAAACACCGTTAGGCACCAGTCTGTTGACGAGCTTGCCCCTCACTGCTGCATTATTTTACACAAAGTCTAGTATACAACGGTTCGTAATAATAAGTCAATCTTTTCTTTAGAAACCTCGTAACTTTTTTAGCAGAATGATGAACAATATAAAAGTTTATTAAACGTAGATGTTTTTTCATATCTTTTAAAGCACGTTCATTGTGGTATGCTATAATTTTGAATAGGATTATACGGATAATTATTGTGCAAGAGCAATAAACAATAAAAAGTAGTAGGTGGAAAAAGTGGTTTTTCAAGTATTGATTGGTATTTTAATTATTGTTGTAGCAATATTAGCTTGCGTATATTTTTATCAACGACGAGCTGTTAAACAGATCAACGACTTAATGGAAAGCGAGAAAAAGCTAGCAGATCAAAAAGTTGACCAGCAGATCAAAAATGTTGAAGAATTGCAACTAATCGGGGATGCTAAAAAGCAATTTGAAACAATTAAAAACAAGTATGAAAAACAAGTGCGACCAGCGATCACAGCCTTTAATAAACGAGCTCCCCAATTATTAGCAGATTCACGGACGAGCAAGTTGCTGACAATTAACACTCAGATTCGAGACCTGCAAGCAGATTTGGCAAAGTTAACAACAACTCTCCAACAGATCCAAAAAGACTTACAACATCTTCGTCAACAACAACATACCCATAAGCAAGCGGTCGAGCAGATTAAAAATAAATATCGTCAATTCCACCGGCAACTAAATGAGAAGAGCTTCGAATATGGAGACAGTGAAAAGCAGTTAAATAGCAGATTAAACGAATTAGAGGATCAATTCGCTCAATTTACTGATTTAACTAATAAGGGCGATATTGAAGCGGCTCAAGAGATTTTAACCAATTTGCAATCTGAAAACGATAAATTTGAACAAGACCTTAAGAAGATTCCTCAGCTCTATAAGCCAATTGCAACCGAGTTTCCAGAACAATTATCCGAGCTAAAAAGTGGTTATAAGACACTTGTAAAACAAAATTTCCACTTTACGGAGAAAAATATTGATAAGCAAATTGAACAGCTCCAATCCAAACTGGATCAGACGATTGACCAACTTAACAATTTACAATTAGATGTTGTGGAACAATCTAATAAAGATCTTAGTGACCAGATTGATTACTTATACGGGGTAATGCAAAAGGAAATTGATGCTAAGAATGAAGCTGTTCATTTGATTGAAGTGATGAAAGACTTTACAAAACACGCTCAACGGCAAAATGACGAACTTGGTGTAGAATTAGACCGGTTAAGTTTGAATTACACACTTACTAATCATGAACAAGAAACCGTACGTGAACTTGGTGAACAAATTAAAGCAATTATTAAGCAGTACCGTGATGACGCAGAAGCAATTGCTAACAAAACAGCTGTTTATAGTCAGGTTCTTGATCGGCAAAAATCTAATCAAAAGAACTTAACTGAAATTGAAAAAAGTCAAGAAAAGCTTAACGATGAAGTTGCTAAATTGCAAACTGATGAACAACGTGCCCGTCAAATGCTGCAAAAATATTCCACCCAGATTCGTACAATTCATCGGCAAGTAGAACAGTTGAACCTTCCTGGCTTACCAAAAGATTACTTAGATTACTTCTTTGGTGTCAGCGATGAGATTAAAAAGTTAGCTGATGAATTGAATGAGTATAAGATCAATATGGATGAAATTACGAAGCAACTAATTATCGTTGAGTCAGACCTAGACACATTAAATGACAAGACTGATATTCTTCGTGATAGTGCGGAATTAACAGAACGATTCCAACAATATGCAAATCGGTTTAGTGATAACGAAAAGATTGCAGCAGCAGCTAAAAAATCCCAAGAACTTTTTAAGCAGTTTAACTACACGGCAAGCTTAGAAGCAATTGCGACCGTTTTAGAAGAAATAGAACCTGGTAGCTACAAACGAATTGAAGATACCTATTATCGTGAAATTGGTAAAAATTAAAAATCAAGGTGAGTGGGAATTAGCCTACCGCCTTGTGGTTACGACGCGAAGCTAGTTCCACGATATCTTAAACAATGTTCCTATAAATAAAGAGGCTGTTGAAAAAATGAAGTTTTTTCCAGCCTCCTTTTTTCTTATTAAATGATAGTGATAATTAATGCCTAATAGCTAATTTTCTGTTATAATATAAAACCGTTTTAAGAAGAGTCGAAATCTTCAGCAGTAGCCTATCCTATACTGTTGAAATCATAATCAGAGTAGGTTACCCATTTGTAACAACCCTGTGTATTATTTTTAGGAAGGAAATTAGTATGATCTATTTTGATAATAGTGCGACGACAAAGATACTACCGGATGTTTTGTCGACATACGAAACCGTGAGCCAAAAGATTTGGGGGAATCCAAGCAGCTTACATAATTTTGGTGAAAATGCTTGGAACCTTCAAGAACAGGCACGCCAGCAGATCGCAAAGTTATTCGGGGTTAAGCCTAGTGAGATTATTTTTACTAGTGGTGGTTCTGAAGGAGATAACTGGGTAATCAAAGGAACTGCAATGGCTAAGCACCGTTTTGGCAAACACATTATTACGACTAGTGTTGAACATGCGGCGGTAAAAAATGCATTGGAGCAACTAAAAGACTTCGGATTTGAGGTTACCTATCTCCCGGTTGATAAAGAGGGACGGATCAATCCCGCTGATGTTAAAGCCGCTATTCGTCCAGATACTATTTTAGTGTCTATCATGGCAGTTAATAATGAAATTGGAACGATTCAGCCAATTAAAGAAGTGGGAGAAATCCTTAAAGATTATCCAAACATTCACTTTATGGTGGATGCTGTTCAGGCAATTGGTAAAGGATTAGATGACCAAGTATTTAGTGATCGTGTTGATTTTGCCACTTTTTCTGGTCATAAATTTCATGCTCCACGAGGAACCGGTTTTGTTTACGTCAAGAGTGGGCGCAAGTTAGAGCCTTTGATTGCTGGTGGTGGTCAAGAGCGGACACTACGAAATGGAACAGAAAATACACCTGGTAATGTTGCAATGGCAAAAGCAATTCGGTTAGTAAAGGAAAATGAAGCGGAATCAGTAAAACGTGAACAAGCAATTAAAGAACGGATTTACGACCATTTAAGTAAATTTGATCATGTAAAATTGATTTCTGGCCGCGATCAAGGTTTCGCTTCCCATGTACTGTGCTTTGCAATTGTAGGAGTTCGGGGTGAAACGATTGTTCATGCCTTTGAAGACAAGGATATCTATATCTCAACTACTAGTGCTTGCTCGTCTAAAAAGCATTCCGAAGCCGGAACATTAGCTGCCATGAAGGTTCCAGAAGATATTGCAACAAGTGCAGTTCGGATTAGCCTTGGGGATCAAAATACCCTTGAAGAAGCTGATCAGTTTAATAAAACATTTGATGAATTATACGCTGGCTTTAAGAAAATTATTGAATAAAATCTGAAAGGAGAACATAACGTGCAATATACAGAAATTATGGTTCGTTATGGTGAGCTTTCGACAAAGGGACATAATAAAAAGTCCTTTATTGATCGTTTAGGGGTAAACGTACGAAAGGCCCTTCATAGCTTTGACCAGGTAAAGGTGCATGCACAACGTGATCGGTTGCATGTTGAATTAAATGGAGTTGACTATGATCAAGTGATGAATCGCTTGAAGTTAGTGTTTGGGATTCAAAACTTCTCGCCATCAATTAAAGTTGATAAGACTTTTGAAGCGACTGCAGAGGCAGCAGCGCAGATGATCGCTGAACAAGTTGATAAGCCAATTACCTTTAAAGTGGAAACTCGTCGATCAGATCACCAATTTGCAATTGATACCTTTGAAATGAACAACAAGCTAGGAGGATACCTCTTAGATAAGTTTCCTGATAAATTAAAAGTTGATGTTCACCATCCAGACCTAACTTTACGGGTTGAGATCCGTCTTAATGGGATTTTCCTTTCAAGTGAAACGATTAAGGGTGCTGGTGGTTTGCCAGTTGGTACTGCTGGTAAAGGAATGATGATGATGTCTGGTGGAATTGATTCACCAGTAGCTGCTTACCTTGGGATGAAGCGTGGCGTTTCAATGGAAATGGTTCACTTCTTTAGTCCGCCATATACTAGTCCCCAAGCTTTAGCAAAGGCCAAGCAATTAACTGAACGTCTTGCAAAATATAGTGGAAGTATTAAGTTTATTCAGGTGCCATTTGCCGAAATTCAAGAAACAGTAAAGGAAAAAGTTCCTGAAGGTTACTTAATGACAATTCAACGGCGAATGATGCTTCGGTTGGCAGCTGCCTTAATGATTAAGCGTCATGGTCTGGCTATTTTTAATGGTGAATCATTAGGGCAAGTTGCTTCTCAGACAATGGAAAGTATGCTGGCGATTAATGATGTAACTTCTTATCCGGTATTGCGACCAGTATTGTCATTTGATAAGACCGAAATTATTAAAATTGCCCAAGATATTGATACCTATGATCTTTCAATTCTTCCATATGAAGACTGTTGTACTGTCTTTACACCGCCATCGCCAAAAACCCGGCCAAACGTTGAGCGAGCTCGTGAATACGAAAAACGACTTGATATTGAAGGGTTAATGCAACGAGCTCTTGATGGGATTGAAATTACGGAAATTCATCCTGGTGAAGATTATTTAAACCAAAATGAAGATGTTTTTGCTGAATTACTTTAATTAGGCCTTGACGAGGTTTGATAATTTAGCTATGATACATTTTAATAAGCATTGACCGAAAGAGTAGTAAAGCGGCACCTAAAAAGCGAGATCCTGAGAGTGAGAGAGGATTAGTTAAACTTTATGAAGGTAGTTCGGGAGCTGATATACTGAAATTAATAGTAGGTATGTCCGGTTCATTTACCGTTATGAAATGATAAAGTGGAGTATTTTATACTCAAATTAGGTGGTACCGCGATGATTCGTCCTATCGATTGTGATAGGGCGTTTTTTAGTTAATGCACAAAATAAAAATGAAGATTGCGTTCTGAAAGGAGTTTCTGCCATGACAGAAAAAGATATGTCAACCAAGTACGATCCAGCGGCGGTTGAAGAAGGCCGTTATCAATGGTGGATTGATCAAGGATTCTTTAAACCAAGTGGTGACAAAAAAGCTCACCCATATTCAATTGTTATTCCACCACCGAATGTTACTGGTAAGTTGCACTTAGGTCACGCTTGGGATACAACTTTACAAGATATGATCATTCGACAAAAGCGGATGCAAGGCTATGATGTATTATGGGTTCCTGGAATGGACCATGCTGGTATTGCTACCCAAGCGAAAGTTGAAGCCCGGCTTCGTAAACAAGGAATTTCTCGTTATGACCTTGGTCGTGACAAGTTTGTTCAACAAGTTTGGGACTGGAAAGATGAATATGCTGATATTATTCACCAGCAGTGGGCTAAGATGGGTATTTCTGTGGATTATGGCCACGAACGTTTTACCCTTGATGAAGGATTAAATAAGGCTGTTCGAAAAGTCTTTGTTGATCTCTACAATAAGGGCTTAATTTATCGTGGAACTTACATCATCAACTGGGACCCACAAGCACGGACGGCCTTATCAGATATTGAAGTTATTCATAAGGATGATAAGGGTGCATTCTACCACGTTAAGTATCCATTTACTGATGGAACTACTTTTAACGGTAAGGATTACATCGAAATCGCCACTACTCGTCCAGAAACAATGTTCGGGGATGAAGCGGTTGCCGTTAACCCTAATGATGAACGGTACAAGGACTTAGTTGGTAAGAAGGTCATGGTACCACTTGTCAACCGAGAAATTGAGATTATTGCTGACGACTACGTAACACCTGAGTTTGGTACTGGGATGGTTAAGATCACCCCAGCTCATGATCCAAACGACTTTAAGGTAGGTAAGCGTCACAACCTTCCTGAGCTGAATACAATGAATGAAGATGCCTCAATGAACGAAAATGCTGGTAAATACGAAGGCATGGACCGTTTTGAAGCTCGTGAAGCAATCGTTAAGGACCTTCAAGATCAAGGTTATATCTTAAAGGTTGACCCAATTGTTCACTCTGTTGGTCACTCAGAACGAACAGGGGTACAAGTTGAAGCCCGTCTTTCCACACAATGGTTTGTTAAGATGAAGCCATTAGCCGAAGCAGCTCTTAAGAACCAAGATACTGATGACCGAGTTAATTTCGTTCCAGAACGATTCGAACACACCTTTACGCAATGGATGGAAAATATTCATGATTGGGTTATTTCTCGTCAATTATGGTGGGGTCACCGGATTCCAGCTTGGTATAACAAACAGACTGGCGAAGTTTATGTTGGTATGGAAGCTCCTAAAGATGCCGAAAATTGGGAACAAGATAAGGATGTCCTTGATACATGGTTCTCCAGTGCGCTTTGGCCATTCTCGACGATGGGCTGGCCTAATACTGATTCAGCAGATTTCAAGCGCTACTTCCCAACCAATACTTTAGTTACTGGTTATGACATCATCTTCTTCTGGGTTTCCCGGATGATTTTCCAATCGCTTGAATTTACGGGTCGGGCACCATTTAAGAATGTTCTTCTCCATGGTTTGATTCGTGACGAACAAGGGCGAAAGATGAGTAAATCCTTAGGAAATGGTATTGATCCAATGGATGTTATCAAGAAGTACGGGGTAGATGCCTTACGGTGGTTCTTAATTACTGGTTCAACTCCTGGTCAAGATATTCGTTTTAGCTACACTAAGATGGATGCAGCTTGGAACTTTATTAATAAGATTTGGAACGCTAGTCGTTACGTTATCATGAACCTTGGTGAGATGCCTGCTCCTGTCCTTCCTGATAAGAGTAAGTGGGATTTAGCTGATCGGTGGATTTTGAGTCGGTTAAATGCAACTATAAAGCAGGTTAACGAACAGTTTGACAAGTTTGAATTTGGTGAAGCTGGTCGGGCACTTTACAACTTCATCTGGAATGATTTCTGTGACTGGTATATCGAAATGACCAAGGAGAAACTCAATAATGGGACTGACGAAGAAAAGAATGATACTAAGAACATTCTTGGTTACGTTCTTGATCAGACCTTGAAGATGTTACATCCAATCATGCCATTCGTTACCGAAAAATTATGGCAATCAATGCCGCATGATGGTGAATCAATTATGGTTGCAGATTACCCAGTTGCTAATGCCGAACTTGATGATCCAGCCGCAACTGAACAAATGAATAGTTTGATTGAATTGATTAAGGCTGTTCGTAACATTCGAAATGAAGCTAATGCGCCAATGTCTAAACCAGTTGACATTTTGGTAAAAGTTGATAGTGATCACTTGGCACAGATGTTGAATGATAACCGGGATTACATTGAACGCTTCTGTCATCCAGAGAACTTAACTATTGGTAAGGATGTTGAAGCTCCTAAGCTTGCGATGAGCGGTATTTTGACTGGAGCAGAAGTTTACATCCCAATGGCTGAATTAGTTGACCTTGATGAAGAACGAGATCGGATGGAAAAAGAGATTGCTAAACTTGAAAAAGAAGTAGAACGTTCACAAAAGAAGCTTGGCAATGAAAAGTTTGTTAATAATGCGCCGGAAAAAGTTGTTGAAGCTGAACGACAAAAGGCAACGGAATGGCAACAAAAATTAGCAGCTGCTAAAGAACGCCTTCAATCACTTCAACAAGCTTAGCGTCAATTTATAGTAGGATAATTAACATTTTTAATAATAAATGAAAGTTATATCATTTTATTAAATAGGTTAGACTACTGTGAGAATGCTATTAGCTATAATATTTATAAATATAGTTTAAAATTAGATTAAAAAGGAATTGGCAATTGCTGATTCCTTTTTTGATTAATATGAAAAAAGAATCATGCATCGTTCGAAAATATTTATCTACTGATAAGGATTGAATAACTGATAATTAAGCGGTTTATTTAGAGATTATTTCACATATTTACCATTTATTTATTGTAATTATTTATCACAAGTATTATGATTGATTGTGGAGAAACAGGAAACGGTTTCAACTATTCTTTTTATCGATATACTTCGGAGGGAGGTATTTATAATGACTATTCTTAGTCTGGCACGTTTCCAATTTGCCATGACGACGGTTTACCATTTCTTCTTTGTTCCGTTTTCGATTGGAACAGCTTTTATCGTCGCCATTATGGAAAGTATGTATGTCTCAACTAAAGACGAAACATACAAAAAAATGGCAAAATTTTGGGGAAATATTTTCTTACTTAGTTTTGCGGTCGGTGTTGTTACAGGTTTGATTCAGGAATTCCAATTTGGGATGAACTGGTCGGATTACTCACGGTTTATGGGTGATATCTTTGGTGCGCCATTAGCCCTCGAAGCTTTGCTATCATTCTTTATTGAATCAACATTTATTGGCTTATGGGTATTTACCTGGAAAAAGGTTAAGCCAGGGTTGCACCTTTTCTTCATTTGGATGACAAGTTTTGGCTCTTTAACATCTGCTTTATGGATTTTAACTGCCAACTCATTCATGCAACACCCAGTTGGTTATGAAATCAAGGGTGGCCGTGCAGTAATGGTTAATTTTGGTGCATTGCTTAAAAACCCCCAATTATGGTATGAATTTGGACATGTTATCCTTAACGCCATCATGATGGGTGGTATTATTATTGCTGGTTTAACAGCATTCCAACTTCTCAAGAACCAAAAACTTTCTGAAGCTAATAAGAAGTTTTACAAGAAGTCAATGCGTTTAGGACTTTTAGTATCATTGATTTTCTCTATTGGTGGAATTGCGTTAGGGGATGCCCAGATGCAATACTTAATCAAAGAACAACCAATGAAGTTTGCAGCTACTGAAGACGTATTCACGACTACTGGTAAGCATGCACCGTGGACAATTGTTGGTATTGCTGATATGAAAGACCATGAAGTAAAAGGCAATATCGATATTCCCTATGCCCTAAGTATTTTGTCATACCACAAAACTACTGGTGCGGTTACCGGGATGAATGAGCTCAATGCCCAATATAAGAAAAAGTACGGCAAGAATCTTGATTACTACCCACCAGTAAATACGCTGTTCTATAGTTTCCGGATTATGTGTGCAGTCGGTGCTTGGATTTTCTTAGTTTCATTAGTTGGATTAATTATGACAAGAGAAAAGAGCAAGAAACCACTTGCACAACGCCGCTGGGCACTTTGGTGTATTGCAATTACCACTTTCTTACCATTTATCGGTAATACTGCTGGTTGGTTTGTAACGGAATTTGGTCGTATTCCATGGACGGTTTATGGCTTGTTTACAATTGCTGAAAGTGTATCACCAAATGTTTCAGTTGGATCATTGTTAACATCAAATATTGTTTACTTCGTATTATTTACAACTCTTGCAATTACATTAATTTGGTTAATTGTTCTTGAGTTACGTAAAGATCCATCGGAAGCAATTGAACCTAAATTCAAGAAGGTTCTTGACCCATTTGACAAGGAGGCGTTCTAGATGAGTTTTCTTCAATTATTATGGTTTGTATTGATTGGAGTGCTTTTTGCTGGCTTCTTCTTCCTAGATGGATTTGATTATGGGGTAGGAATGGCGGTCGAAACACTTGCTCATAACGAATCAGAGCGTGATCAACTTGTGCGGACAATTGGACCAGTTTGGGATGCAAATGAAGTATGGTTAATCACGGCTGGTGGTGCAATGTTTGCATCTTTTCCATATTGGTATGCTAGTCTTTTCAGTGGGTATTACTTAATCTTAATGATTATCCTAGCTGGTTTAATTATCCGTGGTGTTTCTTTTGAATTCCGTAAAAATAGTCCAATGTCACAAAAGCGGATCTGGGATTGGGCATTAGCAATTGGTAGTGCAATCGTTCCATTTTTCCTTGGTATTATGTTTGTTAGCATGATTCATGGAATGCCAATTGATGCTAACGGCAATTTTCACGCAGGATTCTTTGACTATTTCAACTGGCTTTCAGTTGTTGGTGGGATTGCCTTATTGCTTTTAACCTACTTACATGGAATTAATTATATTGCCTTAAAGACGACTGGTCCGGTTCAGGAACGCGCCCGGAACTACGCTGAATTTTTGTACTGGATTCTTTATGCTGGCGAAGTTGTCTTTGCACTATTATTAATCTTTATGACCGACTTTATGGCTGTTCACCCAGTTGGCACAATCATTATGCTTATATTGATTGTTGGTTTCTCAGTTTTAGCCCAAGCAGAAATCTTTGCTGGTCATGAACTAATTGCCTTTATTTCAAGTGGGTTAACCTTAGTATCTTTAGTTGTATTGATCTTTATTGGTCTCTTCCCACGAGTACTAATTAGTAGCATTAGTCCGAAATACAGCATTCTTATTCAAAATGCTTCCTCAACAGAATATACGTTGACAGTGATGACGATTGCTACTTGCTGTCTTTTACCATTTGTTTTGGCATATACAATCTGGGCTTACTGGATTTTCCGTAAACGGATTGCAATGCCAGCTATTCCGGAGGTTAAATAAAAAGTTATGATTGATCGACTACTCTTCAAAATCGAGGGGAGCAGACATATCATGATTAAGCTTGTGGGGCTTTATGTCCTGCAGGCTTTTCTTATCCTTGGTCAGGGATTAAGTTTGGCTGCTTTACTAACAGGCTTATGGCAGGGACATTCTCTTTTAAGTCAAATATATGGCTTAGGTGGATTTATTATTTGCTACCTTTTGCGTCATGGGCTAACCGAAATTGGGAATGATTGGCTTGATAAGTATTCGGCTAATGCTGCCCAAAACTTTCGTCAGCAATTATTAAAAAAAGTCTTTGCGCTTGGACCGGTAATTGTTCAGCGGGAGGGAACCGGTAATATGGTTACTCTTGCTCTTGATGGCATTAAAGAAGTTGAAAATTATATTCGACTCATCTATAGCAAGGTGATCAGCATGATGATTATTCCAGTCATTATTTTGGTTGTCTGTTTTTGGTTTGATTGGATTTCTGGCATTGTTATGTTGTTAGTTTATCCTTTGATTGTTTTATTCATGATTATTTTAGGCTATGCAGCGAAGGCTAAGGCAGATCGACAGTTTGCAGCTTTTCAAATATTGTCTAATCACTTTATTGATTCTTTGCGGGGGATTGACACATTGAAGTACTTTGGCCTTAGTAAGAAGTATTCGCAAAGTATTTATCGGTCAAGTGAGCGTTTTCGCAAGTCAACAATGAGTGTGATTAAAGTAGCGATGTTATCAACGTTTGCTCTTGATTTCTTCACTACATTAGCTATTGCAATCTTAGCAGTCTTTCTTGGCTTACGGTTAATTAACGGTCACTTATTGCTATTCCCGGCACTAGCAATCTTGATTTTGGCACCTGAGTATTTTTTGCCGATTAGGAACTTTGCAAGTGATTACCATGCGACGTTGAATGGTAAAAATTCATTTCATGCGGTTCGGCGAATTCTTGAGATGCCATTACCAAAGAAGCCGACTGTTGAATTACACCAGTGGACAGGAGTCGATGAGTTAAGTTTTGAGAATATTGAGTTTATGTATCCTCAAAATGGCAGTGAATTAACAAACCTTGATTTAACTGTTAAGGGGAATCAAAAAATTGGCATTATTGGGATGAGTGGGGCCGGAAAGACAACTTTAATTAATCTTTTAAGTGGCTTTTTAGCGCCGACAAGTGGCCAAATTACCATTCAAGGAAAAAAAGTAACGACTTTGGATATTCATGACTGGCAAAAACAGATTCTCTACATTCCACAGACTCCCTATATTTTTGCAGATACGTTAAAAAATAATATTGCCTTTTATACTCCAAATGTCAGTGAAGATAAAATAAAAGAAGCGATTCATGTTGTCGGCTTAGATGATCTTGTTGCTGAATTACCTCAAGGATTAGGGACGATGATTGGCAGTGGCCACCGAGCATTAAGCGGTGGACAGGCACAGCGAATTGCCTTAGCACGAGCATTTCTTGATCCAGAACGTCGGGTAATGATTTTTGATGAGCCGACCGCCCACCTTGATATTGAGACTGAACTAGAGTTGAAAAAAAGAATGCTTCCGTTGATGGAAAATAGGTTAGTCTTTTTTGCTACCCACCGTTTGCATTGGATGAAGCAGATGGACTACATTTTAGTGTTGAAGAATGGCAAGTTAATTGAACAAGGAACGTATCAGCAGTTGCTTGATGAACATGGTTACTTTACAGAACTGATGGACCAAACACGCGGAAAGGAGATAACCCATGAATAAAATTCCTTTACTTAAAGCAATGAAACATGATCGGTGGGTGAAACCCTTCCTGAAGCGTTATAAGTGGACCTTGGTATTAGCAATTACCCTGGGGATTGTTATCTTTATTTATGCTAGTGGATTGATGTTCACTGCGGGCTATTTAATCAGTAAGTCTGCAACGATGCCTTTTAATATTTTGTTAGTATATGTTCCCATTGTTCTTACTCGTGCCTTTGGGATTTTTAGACCGGTGACTAATTATTTTGAACGATTGGTTAGTCATAATTGGGTTCTTAAAATGACTTCTGCATTTCGTAAAAAGCTTTATGATTCGTTAGAGCAGGATGCCGTTTTCTTTAATAGTAAGTATCGAATTGGAGATATTCTTGGGTTACTTTCAGAAGATGTTGCTCACATTCAAAATTTATATTTACGAACGATTTTTCCAATGTTGGTTGCATTTGGACTTTATGCCATTATCGTTATTGGAATGGGGATAATTTCTCCACTAATGGGTCTTTTAATGTTAATTCTATTTGGGTTAATCATCATTGCTGTTCCCGTGTGGTCAGTGCTTGTTAATGGTGCACGCCAGCAACTAGAAAAGCAATATACCAATACCTTGTATGCTGATCTTACTGATAATATCATGGGGATTACAGACTGGGTATTTGCGGGGCGCAGTGCGGATTACCTGCAGCACTATGATAAAAGTGAGAAAAACGTATTAGCATCTAAAAAAGCGATGAAACGTTTTGAACATTGGCGTGATTTTATCCTTCAGGTAATGATTTTATTAGTGGTTGTTAGTCTTATTATATGGGGAGCAGCGCGTTTTGGCGGCCATTGGGGAGGCAGTGCAAATTGGATTGCGGCCTTTGTCCTTTGTGTCTTTCCCCTTGATGAAGTGTTGTCTAGCTTGCCAGCAGCTGCTCAAGAAACTAATGTATATACGGATTCATTAAAGCGATTGAATGAATTACCACAACCGCCTGCTCCTTCTAAGGCTAATATTGAGATTGCCGCTCCTTATCATCTTAAAATTACAGATGTTTATTATCGCTATCCTAAAACAGAGAAGATGATCTTGCGGGGGATTAATCTTGATGTTAATCCAGGCGAAAAACTTGCCATTCTTGGTCGCAGTGGGGCTGGAAAGAGTACGTTAGCTAGTTTAATTCGTGGAGACCGGAAGCCTACTTCGGGCACTGTTACTCTTAATAATGTGCCAACGGATGAATTTGGTGATGAGATTTCGAATTATATTGGGATCGTTCACCAATCACCATATTTGTTTCATACCACAATCTTAAATAATATTCGTTTGGGAAATGAAGATGCGACAGAGGATCAAGTATGGGATGTTCTTGAACGTGTTGGGTTGGCCGCTATGATTAGACGACTGCCAAAAGGGCTTCATACGATGGTTGATGAGGCAGGGTTACGGTTTTCTGGCGGAGAGCGTCACCGGTTGTCTCTTGCCCGGATTTTGCTCAAAGATACGCCCATTATCCTTTTAGATGAACCAACTGTAGGTTTAGACCCGGTAACAGAAGAAAAGATAATTGAGACTTTTATGGAGCAGCTACAAGGAAAAACTTTGATTTGGATTACTCACCATTTACAAGGCATAGAAATGATGGATCAAGTTGTTTTTATCGAGGATGGTAAAATTTCAATGCAAGGCAGCCCGGCAGAATTACAAAAAACAAATGAACATTACCGGGCGTTAAAAATGGCAGATGAGGGTATCTAGCTAGTTTAGAAATGTTATAATAAAATAGGACTATTGATGAAGGGATGAATAGTAATGAAAGAAGTTGTTGTACTTGGAGCTGGTTACGCTGGCTTAAAGACGGTCGTATTATTACAAAAAAAGCTAAAAAATAATGTTCATATTACACTAGTTGATCGTAATAATTATCATTATGAAGCTACTGATTTACACGAAGCTGCTGCGGGAACGCAAAGTGCTTCAAGGATCACTTATCCAATTAGTGATGTTATTAATCCACAAATTACTACCTTTATCCAAGATGAAGTTGTAAAGATCGATCCTGATAAAAAGACAGTTAAACTTGCTGGTCATGAAGAGCTACTGCACTATGATTATTGTGTATTAGGACTCGGTTTTGTTTCAGAAACCTTTGGAATCCCTGGTGCTGAAGAAAATGCATTACCGATGACTAATGTTAAAGAAGCTTTAGCAATTTATGACCATATCATTGCCAAAATGAAAGATTATCGTACCACTCACAATCCTGATGATCTTCAAATTGTTATTTGTGGTGGTGGATTTACTGGAATTGAATTAGCAGGGGCGCTTGTTGACGCTCGAGCAAGTTATGCCAAAATCGCTGGAGTTTCACCAAATGAAATTAAAATTACGCTGATTGAAGCTTCAACAAGATTACTTCCAATGTTTAGTGAAAAACTTGCCGAATATGGGGTAAACCTTGTTAAGAGCCTTAACGTGCAATTACTTGATGGTTCACGAATTAGCAAGATTGAACCTGGGAAGGTCATCTACAAGCATGGAGATGATGATGATGAGTTCCTTAATGCTGGTACAATCATCTGGACAACTGGAGTAAGTGGTAATCCATTGATGGAAGAATGTGGCTTTGATGCTAAGCGTGGCCGGGTAATCGTTACTGACCACTTAACAGATCCTAAGCACGATGATATTTACATCATTGGGGATGTTGCTGCCGTAATGCCACCGGATGGTAAACGCCCATACCCAACTACTGCACAAATCGCTTTAGCAATGGCTGATTACACGGCTGAAGACATTGTTAGCCGTATTAAGACTGGCAAGCATGAAGCTAAGCCATTTACTTACAAGTCCTTAGGAACAGTTGCTTCCGTTGGTAATACGCGGGCATTTGGTGAAGCAATGGGTCATGAATTACGTGGATATCCTGCTTCAGCAATGAAGAAAATTATTGCTGACCGTTCCTTGTTAGAAACAGGTGGTTTGAAAGAGCTATTTGCTAAAGGACGCTTTGACTTATATCACTAGAAAATGAATGAGGCTGAGAAAAAACTTTTGTTTTTTCAACAGCCTCGTTTTTATGCTTATATGCTAAAAAGGTATGGTTATAATAAATAAAGGGTGAAATAAATGATTAAAACTTATGATGAAGCATTATCTTTTATTCATGGACGAACACAATTCAAGAAAATTCCAACACTCACACGGATGAAACGATTCTTGGCAGAATTAGGGAACCCACAAGAAGGACTTAAATACATTCACGTTACAGGAACTAATGGTAAGGGATCAACCGTTGCAATGATGCGGTCTGCTTTACTGGAAAGTGGCCTTACTGTTGGAAGTTTTACATCACCTTTTATTACACGATTTAATGAACGAATTGAGTATAATGGAATCCCAATTAGTGATGATGATCTTTTAAGATTAGTTCAAAAAATTGCCCCTGTTGTCAAAAAACTTGATGATACATTAGAAACAGGCGGTCCAACTGAATTTGAAATTGATACAGCATTAATGTTTTGCTATATGGCTGAAAAGAAGCCTGATGTTATATTGCTTGAAGTGGGGATTGGGGGGCTATACGATTCTACTAATGTAATTACGCCAGTTGTTAGCGTGATCACGACAGTTGGCTGGGATCATATGAAGTATTTAGGTGATACTTTAGCTAAGATTGCGACCCAAAAAGCGGGAATAATCAAAAAAGGTGTCCCAGTTGTTTTAGGTGCTCTCCCAACAGAAGCGCGCGAAACTATTCTCGCAGATGCAAAGGAGAAAAAATCCCCGGTTTTTGAATTAGGAAAAGACTTTACTGTTCACAAACTTAATGGTCATCAGTTCCACGCGAAAATTCGGTATCAAGGAAAAAATCTGAAAAAAACAGAAATAATTCTTGGGTTGCCAGGCGACTATCAGATAGAAAATGCAGCAGTTGCTTTGATGGCTCTTGAGCTTTTTATGGAGAAGCGTGGGCTGGCAATTGATCGTCGTGCTTTGATAGCGGGATTAGAAAATGCTGCTTGGCCGGGGCGATTAGAAGAAATAAATACTACTCCTCTGGTCTTACTAGATGGCGCTCATAATCTTCCTGGTGTCCAGGCCCTGGTTCATACTATTAAGAATGATTTTGCCGATCGGGAAGTTTACCTCTTGGTAGCGATTTTGGCTGATAAGCAATATGAATTAATGCTTGGGGAATTAGCAAGCTTGGGGAATATTCACTTAACTGTTACTCACTTTGCTGGCCCCGGTCCAAAAAGGCCAAGTGCAGACTTAGCAAAAGCAGTTGCTGATATTCCAACTAAATATCCCATCCAGATTATTAACGACTGGCGATTAGGAATCGGGCAGGTGGCAAGTCAAATGAGTGCGGACGATGTAATGATTATTACTGGTTCTCTTTATTTTGTTTCAGATGTTCGTAGATTCTTTTTAAATTAAAAGTGTAAAAGCACAAATTTTCCGTATTTAAATATATAGAGTGTAAAAAGGAGAATTATTTATGGAAAATGAAGTGATTAACGAATATACAAAATTAGTCTGGACGGCTATTCCTGATAAACCGGGAACAAAGAAGCAGGAATTATGTCAACGTTTCTTACGTAAGTGTCCTACTCCCCTAGCAATTAAACGGCTTTCACGTATTGAAAAAAATGAGATAAATGAATGGGCGCCAGAAATGCTTAACTTTTTTGCTGCTATTGAATTAGGGAAGATAGTAACTAAAAGTCACGAAGAAATTATTGGCCATGCTTATTCGAGTATCGAATTAGGACGCAAGATGGTTGACCATTTTCAAAGTGAGGAGCAAGAAAGTGTTTGTATTGCCTGTACAGATATCCATAATGAGATAATTGATTGGAAAATTTTGTTTGTAGGCGGCGGATGCGAATGTATTCTTTATCCTGATAAGATTTTTCAATATGCGCTCCGGTGTTCAGCTCAAGGAATTATTATGATCCACAATCATCCGACGGGAGACATTCATCCTTCTAAGCAAGATGAATCTTTTACTCGTCGCTTAGAACGAGGATGTGAGATTATTGGACTTCATTTAGTTGACTTTATGATTGTTGGTCGTGATACATACCATAGTTGGCGTGAAGCTAGTCTCGTTAATGAGCTTAAAAAGTAAAGAAACCTTTAATTTATTATAATAATTACGCTTTCTTTGTTCTTATTAATGTATATTAATGTTCGTATGTACCGAGTGGCTATGGTATAATATGCACGATATTAATTTGATTTTAAGACGAAGGGAAGAAGCAGATTGCTAGGAATTGGAACAAAAAATCTTGGCATTGACCTTGGAACTGCTAATACAATTGTCTACCTTGAAGGTAAGGGTATTGTATTAAGAGAACCATCAGTTGTTGCTCGTAATTCTAAGACTAACGAAGTAATCGCTGTTGGCAGTGATGCCCGTGATATGATCGGACGGACGCCAGAAAGCATTGTGGCTATCCGACCAATGAAAGACGGTGTTATTGCTGATTACGACACAACAGTTGCAATGATGAAGTATTACATTGATAAAGCACTAGGAAATAATGGTAAGCCATATGTTATGGTATGTGTTCCTAGTGGGATCACGGAAGTTGAAAAGCGGGCAGTGATTGATGCTACTCGAGTTGCAGGTGCTCGTGATGCTTATGTTATTGAAGAACCATTTGCAGCAGCCATTGGAGCTGGATTACCGGTTATGGATCCAACCGGTAGTATGGTTGTTGATATTGGTGGCGGTACTACTGATGTTGCTACCATTTCATTAGGTGGTATTGTCTCAAGCCGGTCCATTCGAATGGCAGGAGATAAGATGAATGATGCAATTGTTCAATATGTTCGTCAACATATGAATTTATTAATTGGTGAACGAACAGCTGAAAAGCTTAAGTGGGATATTGGGTCTGCATCTGTTGAAGCTGCTGAAGAAATGGGAACAACACAAGTTCGCGGTCGTGATCTTGTAACTGGATTGCCAAAGACAATGCAAGTATCTGCGAAGGATGTTTCAACGGCCCTCCAAGATGTTGTTGATAGTATTATTACGGCAATTAAAGGAACACTTGAAGAAACTTCCCCAGAAATTGCTGCTGATGTTATTGATCACGGGATTGTATTAACTGGTGGGGGCGCATTATTAAAGCATTTACCAGATGTTATTGCAGATGCAACCAAAGTACCAGTATTTATTGCTAATGATCCCCTTGACTGTGTTGCTATTGGTACCGGCGAGTCATTAAAGAGTATTGATGTAATGAAGAAAAAGTAAAATGATTCTCTGACAGTGACGTCAGCGATGAATCATCATTAGTACTAACTAATGATTGACGGGGCTGAGTGCCGAGCAGAATTGTTTGGCAGGCCCCGTCTTAATTACCTTGTGTATGCATTGGAGGGTCATAATGCAGAAATTTTTTTCCAATCGCCGATTAGTTATTGCTGTGATAATTCTAGTTGTCTGTTTTGGACTAATGGCAGGTTCTGTTTCTTTACGGAATAGACGAAATACACCACCGATTATCCAACAATTTGGAAATGATATTGTTGGCTTTGTTGATAGTGCAGTTGCTCTCCCTGTAAATTGGGCACAGACAAGTATAAGTTCAATAAATGGGTTGATGAATACTTATTCTGAAAACCGTGAACTTAAACAGCAAGTAACTGAATTAGCACAAACTAAAGTCCGTGATCAGACCTTAGCTCATGAAAATAAACAATTAAAACAACAGTTAAAACTTAATAATTCAATGACCGACTATAATACAGTTACAGCGGCTGTGTTAATGCGCACACCATCTTCATGGCAACGACAACTCGTAATTAATAAAGGTCAATCTAGTGGTATTAAGAAGAATATGCCCGTTATGAGTGGTAGTGGGTTAATTGGTCGGATTACAGAAGTAAATAAAACTAATAGTAAAGTTGAATTATTGAGTGATACTAGTGAATCATCGAACCGTTTTGCAATTACCCTTAATGGTCAAAATGGGAAGGTGATTAACGGGATTATCACCGGATATAATGCAAGAAATAACGAGCTTGAAATGGGACAAGTAACTTCTAAAGCTAAAATAAAAAAGGGTACCCGAGTAGTAACCAGTGGAATGGGTGGTGTGACACCAAAGGGACTTTACGTTGGTCGCGTGTCGCATGTCGGTAAAGATGATTATGGCCTCGCCCAGAAAATCTATATTACTCCAGCAACGGACTTTAATGATATTAATATTGTTACAGTTGCTGAAGCAGCTTCGCAGGAGTGATAAATTATGTATCGTTTATCACGCTTAAAATATATATTCCCAATTGGCTTATTTGTATGTCTGTTTTTGGACGGAGCCTTAAGCCATGTGTGGGCACCATTATTTTTCAGTTATCCCTATTCAATGGTGAGTGAACTTGTCTTACTATGGTTAGTCTTATCGTACTTCTTTCAAGATGATATTGAGATTCCATTAATTCCATTTGCAATTGCTGCTGGTGCAGTTTACGATTTATATTTTTCGGGAATTTTAGGATTGTATATTTTCTTGTATCCATTAGTAGTCGAAATAACTAAAATTTTATCTCGTTATTTTAGTTCATCATTTCTTTCGATGATTATGATTTTCTTTGTTGATATTGTCATTTTTGAGACGTTTAATTATTGGGCATATTATTTAGTGAATATTACTAATGTTGGTTTTGGCGACTATCTTATTTATACGCTTGCTCCAACGTTAGCATTGAACCTAATTTATTTTGTTGTCCTCTTCTGGCCAATTCGCGCAATATATCGCTGGGCATTAGACAATGATCAAATTTAAAATTAGTGCTTGACACAATAGATATTCCAGTATAGGATATTTACAACATCATAAATGACAGTGAACAGACTAGTAGAGCTTTAAGCATTGCAAAGAGAGTCCTTAATGATGGGAAGGGATCGATGCTTTGGCTTGAATCACATCTGTGAGTTGGCCTTCTGAAAGCCATAGTAGGAAGACCCGGGGAAGCCCGTTACAGCGCGGAGTTTATTTTAATGAACTCACTAAGGCTATTATTCGTGAGAAAATAGCAAGATGAGGTGGAACCGCGGAAACGCCCTCGTAGCCATTTTAGGCTCGAGGGTGTTTTTTGTTTCATTAAAATAGACTTATTAAGGCAAATATTGTGAAATGTTTGTAAATATGAGGTGGAACCACGATGTACTCGTCCTCTAGGAGGTATCTCCTAGAGGATTTTTCTTTTCCTGTTATTTCTATTAGTCAAGAATTTAAGGAGGCAATAGTAAATGTCAATGCAATATATAAGTGAAATTCTACCTTCATTATTTCAAGGTGCTGCTCTTACATTACAGATTTTCTTCTGGACATTAGTTGGATCACTGCCATTAGGAATTTTGGTTAGCTTAGGACTTACTTCTAAAATTAAGCCTTTGAAGTGGGTGTTAGAAATTTATGTTTGGTTAATGCGGGGAACGCCTTTGCTACTTCAACTAATCTTTGTATTCTATGGGTTACCAATTATTGGCATTGTTTTTGAACGTTACGATGCCGCCCTAGTTGCTTTTATTTTGAACTATGCAGCTTATTTTGCTGAAATTTTCCGTGGTGGTTTCCAATCTGTTGATCAAGGTCAGTTTGAAGCAGCTCGTGTTTTACGCCTAAGCTACTGGCAAACCCTTCGTAAAATTATCATTCCTCAGGTAATAAAAATTGTTATTCCATCAATTGGAAATGAAGTTATTAACTTAGTAAAAGATTCATCGTTAGTTTACGTAATTGGTCTTGGTGATTTACTTCGAGCAGGAAACGTTGCAACTTCACGGGATGTCACACTTGTTCCATTGATGTTAGTCGGATTAATCTATTTGATCCTTGTAGGAATTTGTACATTAATTCTACGGCAAGTTGAAAAATGTTATGCATACTTCAAGTAAAGGAGGGAATCTAAATGTTAGAAGTTCGAGATTTAAAAAAGAGTTTTGGTGATCGGCAAATTTTAGATGGGGTTAATTTAACAGTTAAAGATGGTGAGATTCTTTGTATTGTTGGTCCATCAGGTGCTGGGAAAACGACCTTACTTCGTTGTATTACTGGACTGGAAACTCCCGATAGTGGTGAGTTTTTCATTAACGGTCGTCGCTTTGATCCTCAGGGAACAGATGCAGCTGACCGAGTAATCGGTGTGGTTTTTCAAGACTTTAAGCTTTTCCCAAATCTTTCGGTAATGGAAAATATCACGTTAGCGCCGATGATGGTATTGAAAAAGGATAAACAAGAAGCAATTGCTGAAGCGCAAAAACTGCTTGAAGAATTAGGGCTTAATACCAAAGGAAAATTGTACCCCTACCAACTTTCGGGTGGACAAAAGCAACGGGTTGCCATTGCTCGTGCATTAGCAATGAAGCCTAAAATTTTGTGCTATGATGAACCAACATCAGCGCTTGATCCAAACCTCCGAAAAGATGTGGCTAATATTATTTTGGGATTAAAGAAGGACGGAATGACTCAATTAATTGTTACTCACGATTTAGAATTTGCGGAAGATATTGCTGATGATATTTTACGAGTACAACCACTGGATCAACGTCAGAATAAATAGTGAGAGGAGATATACTGATGAAAAAAGCGAAAGCAATTTGGTTACTTATTTTGTTAGTAGTACCTGTTCTCCTTCTTAGTGGCTGTGAAAGTGTAACAAAGCGTGCTGATACGCAAGATACATGGAACCGGATTGAGCGCCGAAAAAGAGTAATTGTCGGCCTTGATGACAGTTTTGTTCCAATGGGTTTTCGCCAAAAGAATGGAAAACTAGTTGGTTATGACGTTGATCTTGCCCGGGCTGTTTTTAAGCAGTATGGAATAAAAGTTGATTTTCAGCCAATTGATTGGTCAATGAAAGAGACTGAGTTAAAAAATGGTACGATTGACTTGTTATGGAATGGGTATTCTGTTAATCCTAGCCGTGCCAAAAAAGTTGCCTTTAGTCGTTACTATTTAGAGAATCGGCAGATATTAGTAACTAAAAAGAAGGGTAACATTAAAAATCTGAACGGGATGACGGGCAAAATACTCGGGGTGCAGAATGGTTCAACGGGAGTAACCGTTTTGGATGAGAAGCCAAAGTTATTAAAGGATAAAATAAAGAACCATACACCAGTACTTTATGATACATTTCCTAATGCATTTATTGATTTAAATGCAAATCGAATTCAAGGAATTTTAATGGACGAGGTTTATGCTAATTACTATATTAAGCACCAACCAAATAGTAATTCGTATCGCACTTATATTAGCAAAGAGCTGCCAATGGAACATTTTGCAGTGGGAATGCGAAAAGGTGACAAGACCTTAAAGAAGAAAATTAATCAAGGCTTAGGTAATTTGCAGAAAAATGGTGAATTACGGAAGCTTAATGAAAAATGGTTCGGTCAAGATAATAACTACTTGGGACCGGATAACACTAAATAAAAAGAGCAGGGACTTAGGAAATAGTCTCTGCCCTTTATTGTTTCCTACAAACAAATTAATAAAAATATGATGAATTTACGTAATCGGTTTGTAATTTAGTCATATTTAACGTATCATTATTCAGTATGATAATTCGAATGTAACTAGGTTGCAGCTAGTGGAACCCCTCTTGCTGCATTTTATATTGAAGGGAGAAAGAGAACGTGGATTTTAATCTTGCTCGTGGCGTGGACTTGCACATTATACCCACAAAACAATTTAAGATGAATCACGTCTTAATAGATTTTGCGACTCCGCAAACACCAACGAATGCTACTGCACGAAATTTATTGGCAAACCTATTAGAGACCAGCACGCATCGCTATCCAACACAGACGGCTTTGGCTCGTCAACTGGCATCTTTATATGGTGCTTATGTTAATTTATATGTTAACCGGCTGGGGACATTGCATACTGTTCGATTGCGAGCAAGTTTTGTTAATGATCGCTTTGTTGATGAAGATTTATTTGAAAAGATTAGTAGCTTAATAAATGAGATCATTTTCCATCCCCTGATCGATGACGGGGAATTTGATGGTCCTACTTTTAGGATTCAATCTAATAATTTAAAAAGTGCGATAAAGTCGCTTTATGACGATAAACAATTTTTGGCTAATCAACGTCTTATGGACTTGTACTACCAAAATGATTCTGTAATGAAGGTTCCTAGTTTCGGTCAAATTGCTGATCTTGAGAACTTAAATGCTAAAAGTTTAGTTTCAACGTATCATTCAATGATTAATGAAGATAAAATTGATATTTTTGTGTTAGGTGACATTGATCCGATGCGTGCTCAGCAAGTTATTGCTAAGTTGCCTTTTAAAGATCGCGATATTGCTAATAATTCACCTTTATATCATCAAGCATTGTATGATCAAGTTCAAAGAAAAACAGAATACCAACAAGTAAATCAGGCAAAGTTAAATTTGGCATATTCTTTACCTGTCTATTATCATGATGCTGATTACTATGCTGGTTTGGTTTTCAATGGGCTTTTTGGTGGCACGCCATATTCAAAACTTTTTACGAATGTCCGTGAAAAAGCTAGTTTAGCTTATTATGCCTCTAGCCGGCTCCTTCCATTTAATGGGATTATAAGTGTTCAAACGGGAATTCAAGCGAGTGATCAAGAAAAAGTTCAAAATATGATTCAGGAACAATTGACTGCCTTGCAAAATGGTGATTTTACTACTGAGACGCTGAGTGAAGTTCAAGATAGTTTGATTAACCAATACCGTGCAGGTCATGATTTGGCAAGTAATGTTTTGGAGCAACAATTAGTTACCAAATTAGTCAATGAATCGGATAAGAACTTTATTACTGAAATAAAAAAAGTAACCATAGCTGACGTCATGCGCGTTGCTAAACAAATGAAACTTCAGGCAGTTTATTTATTAAGTGGTGAGAAATAATTATATGGATAGAGAAGTTTATCAAAAATTTAACCAGTCCATTTATCGTGAACAATTATCAAATGGTTTGAAAGTCCAGCTCTTACCAATGGAAGGCTACCATAAGACATATGCTATTTTAACAGCTGATTTTGGCTCCATTGATAATCATTTTATACCGTACAATCAAAAGGAGGCGATTACTGTTCCAGACGGGGTTGCCCACTTCCTTGAGCATAAAATGTTTGAGAAAAAAGATCATGATGCCTTTGATTTGTTTGGTAAACTAGGAGCTGATTCAAATGCCTTTACTAGTTTTACTCAAACAAGTTATCTTTTTTCGACCACTAGTAACCTCCATGAGAATTTAGATGTTTTGTTAGATTTTGTTCAAGATCCCTACTTTACTGCAGAGACAGTGAAAAAAGAGCAGGGGATTATTGGCCAAGAAATTCAAATGTATGAGGATGATCCGAGTTGGCGGCTTTACCTAGGTATTTTAGGCAATTTATATCCCAAAGATCCAATGCGGATTGATATTGCGGGAACGGTTGAATCAATCAGTCATATTACACCAGAAATTTTGATGGATAGTTACCGGACTTTCTATCAACCAACCAATATGAACCTTTTCCTTGTAGGACGCTTAGATCCAGAAGAAACAATGGGGTGGATCAAGCAAAATCAAGAACAAAAGATTTTTGCTCCCGCAGAGACACCCCAACGGTTATTTAGCTTGAACGATCCAACTGCTCATGATGTAATTCCATTTCGTTCATTAACGATGGATATTGTTCGTCCCAAAGTGATGGTAGGTTTACGGGGGACCAAGCAATTTGATGATGGTAAAGAACGGCTCCACTACAAATTAGCAATTGATCTTTTGTTAGATGTTTTGTTTGACGATACTTCAGATAATTATTTGCGTTTGTATAATAATGAAACATTAGATGACACGTTTAGTTACAATTTTGAAATGCAACGGGGCTTTCACTTTGCGTACTTTAGCTCTGATACTGATCAGATGGAACGCTTTGCAGATGAAATCATTGATATTCTTGAAAGTGCTGACCAGCAAATTGAAGCGGCGCGGACAAGGTTTGAGGGAATTAAAAAGGCAGAACTAGGGCGGTTAATTGGCTTATTAGATTCGCCAGAAGCAATTGCTAATCGTTATGCTGGAAACCTCTTTGCCGGTGCTAGCTTGATGGATGAGATAGCGACCTTGGAAACTATCACGATTGATGATCTTTATCAAGTTGCAAAAGAGTTCATTACTCCTCAAGGTATTTCGGTATACCAAGTTGTTCCGCAACATCAATAAACTAAACTTTTCCTATAGATTTATTCCGATAAGCTAATATATAATTGAGCATGATATAATATCCAAGAGTAAAGATAAATGAAAATGGAGATAGAATAATGAGTGAGAACGAGAACGATCAAAAACGACTAGAAATCGGTAAAATTTTACGAAAAGCACGGGAAGAAAAGGGCTATACCCTTGATGACCTTCAACAAATGACTAAGATTCAAAAGCGGTATTTAATCGCGATTGAAGATGAAAATTTTGATGAACTTCCTGGTGACTTTTATGTTCGTGCGTTCATTAAGCAATACGCCAATACAGTGGGCTTAGATGGTAATGAATTATTGCAAAAATACGATGATCAATTACCACAGACTAAAACGGAAGAGTATTCCGACCACTTGGCTCAAGCAGTTGAAACTCGTGCAAACCAACGAAAAACTGTTAGTGGGAGCGTAGATAAGGTTCGTAACTACATGCCAACGATTATTATTGCTTGTGTGATTGTTTTAGTGTTGGCAGCTATTTGGATTACGGCCATTGCTCGCAATCATCGCGATTCTTCTACACGGATTGATAATAGTTCAGTATCTGTTTCTGGAGAGAGTCGTAAGAAGGCCTCTACCTCTGCTAAAAAGGCAAGTACAAAGCAAAGCAAATCAACGGCAATCAAGCTTCAAGAAGCACCTAATCGGAATGACACAAGCGTTACTTACACAGCAAGTCAACTTACTAAAGACACAACGCTACAAATTGAACCAAGTGATCGTTCTTGGATGCAAGTAAGAGCAAATAATAATGACTTATTAAACAGAACTTTGAATAACAATGAAAAAACTAGTGTAAAAATAAGTCGTGATACAACTTCATTAATAATCACGGTTGGCAATGCCCGGGCAACAAAATTAAAACTCGGTAATCAAGAAATCGACTTTACTAATAGTGGCCGTTACCAGAACACGCGGAATGTAACGATTAACTTTGGACGTACCCAAACAAGCAGCAATTCAGCAATTCAGCCGTCAAATAGCTCAAGCCAAGCTTCGTCATCCTCGGCACGTCCTAATAATGCTACTCAACCGTCTGCTGCTAATAATAACAGTCGTCCTCAGACAAATGCTAGTCAACAAAGTAATCAACCAACTCGTTAATTAAGAGGACTAAAGGAGTTAGAACATTGAATTTACCAAATAAACTAACTGTTATACGTTTAATTATTATTCCCTTTTTCTTATTATTAATGGTGCTGCCATTACAAAGTTGGGGAGCTGTAAGTTTTTGGGGAGCAACTATCCCGATGGCTCAGCTTATTGCTGCTATTTTATTTATTGCAGCAACAATTACTGATAATCTTGATGGACAAATTGCGCGACGGCACCATCTTGTAACTAATTTTGGAAAGTTTACTGATCCGCTTGCTGATAAGTTGCTTGTCATGACTGCATTTATCGTTTTAACTGGAAATGGTGTTGTTCCATCATGGGTTACTTCAATCATTATTTGGCGAGAATTGTCTGTTACGGGCTTACGTTTATTGTTAGTGGAACAAGACGGGGTAGTATTAGCTGCTAAAATGCCGGGGAAGATTAAGACAACTACTCAGTTTATTGCAATTATCTTCTTACTCTTAAATAATGTTATTTTTGCTATTTGGAATATTCCATTTGGCCAAATAATGTTATATATTTGCTTGTTCTTTACTATTTATTCTGGAGTGGATTACTTTATCCAGGGACGCGATGTCTTTTCGGATGGATTTAAATAGAATATGGAGGGTGAGAAAAAACTTTTGTTTTTTCTCACCCTCATGTTTTTTATATTCATAGTTTTAAGATTTTAGTGAAAATGACTATACTTTACGTATATATATTAATAGGGGATGAAGTTTTATGGATGCAGAAATTATCTCAGTAGGAACTGAAATAGTCCTTGGACAAATAGTTAATACTAATGCCGCGTACTTAGCTAACAGACTAACCCAACTTGACTTACCGGCTACTTATCAAACAACTGTTGACGATCAATCACAGAGATTAGAGCGGGTTATTAACCACGCTTTGACTCGTGCTCAATTAGTTTTTGTTTGTGGGGGACTCGGACCAACTGCAGATGATGTTACGATGCCTACAGTTGCCAAAGTCTTAGGGAAAGAGTTGTGGACTGACGAAGAACACTGGAAATGGATTCAAAAAACATTTGAGCAACGGCAAATAAAAATGGAACCAGAGAATATTCGTCAAGCCCAGTATCCACGGGGAGGCGAGCCACTTGCCAATCCTGTTGGGCTTGCTCTAGGATGTTGGTATGAAACTAAGGGTAAAGTTGTGGTTGTCTTACCAGGACCACCCGCCGAATTTAAGGCAATGGTTGAAAAGAGTCTGATTCCTAAACTCCAGCAATATTTTCAAACAGGAAAACAAATTACCAGTCGGACATTAAACTTTTTAGGGCAGCCGGAGTCACAATTAATGGATGAAATTGAAGAGGCTACTAACGATATACCAGGGATAAGCATTACTTCTTATGTTCAACCAACGGCAATTCAGGTTCGATTCACCGTGCGTGACTTACCAGTGATTGAAGCTGAAGAAAAAATTGATCAGGCACAAAGAGCAATTATTGCAGTTGAAGAACCATTTTTCTTTGGAGCTGGGGATGACCTTACACTTGCCAAAGTCGTCGTTGAACAATTAAAAAATCGCGGATGGAAATTGACAGCAGCAGAAAGCTTAACAGGGGGGATGTTCCAAAGTACTATTTGTTCCGTACCAGGAGCCTCGACTGTTTTTAATGGTGGTTTTGTTACCTATGCTGCTAGTGCAAAAGAAAAGTTATTAGGAATTCCTCACGACACTATTGACCAATATGGGGTAGTAAGTTCTGAAACTGCTGCGGCAATGGCTGAAGGGTGTCGCCGAAAATTAAATGTTGAAGTTGGAATTGGCTTTACTGGTGTGGCCGGCCCAGATATGTTAGAAGGGCAGCCAGCGGGGACGGTCTGGATTGGACTAGCAATGAAAGGGCGCCCAACTAAAACCGTTCAATTACATCTTGCATCCTATGTTGGAAGACAGGCGATTCGTACATTAAGTGTTCAGTATGGACTTCAATTAATTTACCGTGAACTAAAAAAATAAACGAACTTTTGTTCACTTTTTTCTTGTTTTTTTGGCTAAAACTGTTATTATTAGTTATCGGATAAACCGTAAAAAAGGAGGAATTTGATTTGGCTGACCAACGAAAAGCAGCATTAGATGTTGCTATCAGAAAGATCGAAAAGAACTTCGGTAAGGGTTCTATTATGCGAATGGGTGACGCCACTGATATGAAGGTTGCTTCAGTTTCTAGTGGTTCCCTTGCTATTGACAAGGCACTTGGAATTGGTGGATATCCTCGTGGTCGGATAGTTGAAATTTATGGCCCTGAAAGTTCTGGTAAGACTACTGTAGCATTACATGCAGTAGCAGAAGTACAACGTCAAGGCGGAACAGCAGCCTATATCGATGCTGAAAATGCGCTTGATCCTCAATATGCAGAAGCCTTGGGTGTTAATATTGATGACCTATTGCTTTCACAGCCTGATAGTGGTGAAGAAGGATTGGAAATTGCAGATGCATTGATTTCCAGTGGGGCAGTTGACTTAGTAATTGTTGATTCAGTTGCAGCATTAGTTCCTCGTGCTGAAATTGATGGTGATATGGGTGATACCCATGTTGGATTACAAGCTCGTTTGATGTCTCAGGCTCTTCGAAAACTTTCTGGCGAAATTAATAAGACAAAGACAATTGCCATCTTTATTAACCAAATCCGTGAAAAAGTTGGAGTGATGTTTGGTAACCCTGAAACAACAACTGGTGGACGGGCACTTAAATTTTACTCAACTATCCGGATGGAAATTCGTCGTGCGGAACAAATTAAGAATGGTACGGATGTTATTGGAAATAAAGCTAAAGTAAAGATTGTTAAAAATAAGGTTGCTCCGCCATTCAAACGGTGTGAAGTTGACATTATGTATGGTGAGGGAATCTCTAAGACTGGTGAATTGCTGGATATGGCAGTTGAAAACGATCTTGTTGACAAGAGCGGTGCATGGTACTCATATGGTAATGAGCGGATTGGGCAAGGTCGTGAAAATGCTAAAAAGTGGCTTAAGGAACACCCAGATAGCATGAATGAATTAATGGATAAAGTTCGTGTTGCAAATGGGATGGAACCGTTAAATGAAAAGTCAACGAAAGAAACTGCTGATGATAAAGCCAGTGGTAAGACTGGTGAAAATAAACAAGAAACAATTGAAGAAGCAAGTAAAGAATAAATAATAATATTTGAAGTTGAAATTCCCTAATTTTTTAGCATTAATAGCTGAATATTAGGGATTTCCCTTTTTATACTGGCTGTTTAAGCAATTGATAAATTCAATAGTTGACACCTTAGTGTGGCAAGATTAAAATTTAACTTGTGTGATGTTTTTTGACGTTACACGGTGAAATTAATTTATTCATACCAACAACATAATAGTTGAAGCGGAGGTGAAATAGTGAAAATTTTAATGTTCGCCGCGCTTGCTATGGTTGTCGGAATTATTGTCGGCTATGTAATTCGCAAGGTTTCATATGAAAAACAAGTTGCAGAAGCACATAATGATGCTAAAGGTATTATTTCTAAAGCAAAACAAGAAGCAGTAACGGCGAAAAAAGAAGCTATTTTAGAAGCGAAAGAAGAGAGTCATCAATACCGCGAGAGAGTGGAAGATGAGTTAAAACAGCGGCGGAGTGAGGTCCAACGACAGGAAGACCGATTACTCCAACGGGAGGCTTCTTTAGATCATAAGGATAGCGCTCTAGAAAAAAGAGAGAATGCAGTTGGTGTTCGTGAACGTAAATTAGATCAAGAAAAAGAGCAGCTTCATCAATCAAAGGAACAAGCAGAAGCCTTAATTGAACAACGCAAACAAGAAGTTGAAAAAGTTGCTCAAATGTCACAAGAAGATGCTAAGCAGTTATTATTATCTGAAGTAAAAGAACAGTTAAAAACTGAACGAGCAGTAATGATTCGTGACAGTGAACAAGAAGCGGAACTTTCTGCAGAACGTAATGCAAAGAAATTAATTGTTGAAGCAATTCAGCGTAGTGCTGCGGATGTTGTCTCAGAGACGACTGTTTCGGTTGTTAATCTTCCTAATGATGATATGAAGGGAAGAATAATTGGTCGTGAAGGTCGAAATATTAGAACTTTAGAGACGTTAACAGGTATTGATTTGATTATTGATGATACGCCAGAAGCTGTCGTATTGAGCGGCTTTGATCCTGTACGACGTGAGATTGCTAAGATCGCGCTTGAAAAATTAATTCAAGATGGTCGTATTCATCCTGCACGAATTGAAGAAGCAGTTGATAAGGCTCGTAAGCAGATGGATACTCAACTACGGGAGACTGGTGAGCAAGCATTGTTTGATCTAGGAATTCATTCAATGCATCCAGACCTAATTAAGACGGTCGGAAGAATGAAGTACCGGACTAGTTACGGTCAAAATGTCTTAGACCACTCAATCGAAGTTGCTAAGTTAGCCGGAATTATGGCTGCTGAACTTGGGGAAGATGTTACATTAGCAAAACGTGCTGGGCTCCTCCATGATATTGGGAAGGCAATTGATCATGAAGTTGATGGTTCACATGTTGAGTTAGGTGTAGAACTAACCCGCAAGTATAAAGAAAATAAAGTGGTTATCAATACGATTGCTTCTCACCATGGAGATGTCCCTGCTAATTCTGTAATTGCTGTTCTTGTACAAGCAGCAGATGCAATTTCAGGGGCCCGTCCTGGTGCTCGAAGCGAGTCATTAGAACAATACATTCAACGTTTAAAGAAACTAGAAAGCATAGCAAACAGTTATGATGGTGTCGACCATAGTTATGCAATTCAAGCTGGTCGAGAACTTCGCGTGATTGTCAAACCGAAGAAGATTTCTGATTTGCAGGCAACAACTTTGTCACATGATATTAAGAACAAAATTGAAAAGCAATTAGAATATCCAGGACATATTAAAGTAACCGTTATTCGGGAAGTTCGAGCAGTTGATTATGCTAAATAAACTGATTTTTCAGTTCCTATAAAGAGGCTGGGTATAACCTTCAGTCTCTTTATTATTTTAAATAACATCCATCATTTATAGAGATCTTGCAGCAAATTTAGACACAAAATATAATTAGTTTATTATTAAGATTAAAAAATATATTAATGGGGTGAAATTTAGTGGCAAAAAAAACAACACCGATGATGGAACAATATCAAAAGGTAAAAGATCAATATCCAGATGCCTTTTTATTTTACCGACTTGGTGATTTTTATGAGCTATTTAATGACGATGCGGTTAAAGGAGCGCAACTTCTTGAGCTAACCTTAACAACGAGAAACCATAGTGCAAAAAATCCAATTCCAATGTGTGGAGTGCCCCATCGCGCAGTTAACAACTATATTGATATATTAATTGATAAGGGTTATAAAGTAGCAATCTGCGAACAGATGGAAGATCCTAAAAAGGCGAAGGGAATGGTTAAACGGGCTGTTACCCGCTTAATTACACCTGGAACGCAAATGGATTTAAATGGTGAACAGGCACGTGATAACAATTATCTTGCAGCGATTAGTGGACAAAATGGGGTATTTAGTATTGCCTATACCGACTTATCAACTGGGGAGCTTAAAACGACAAGCTTAAATAATGCAAATGACGCGGTTAATGAATTGGTTAATCTCCAAAGCAAGGAAGTAGTTGTGGACGGTGAGTTGCCAGCTGAAATAACAACTCAGTTTAAGCAACGAAATATTCTTCAATCACATCAGCCAACGGTCCTTAAAAATGCTGAGATTAGTTATCTTACTCAAGACCTTGATGATCAAACTCAACAGCACGTTGTTGCATTACTTGTGTCATACTTATTAACGACCCAAAAACGCTCTTTGGCCCACCTGCAGAAAGCAATTGCATATCAACTAAGTTCTTTTATGAAGATCGACCACTATTCAAAAACAAATCTTGAATTAATGCGCAATATGCGAAGTGGGAAGCGTCAGGGGACCTTGGCATGGCTTTTAGATGAGACAAAAACAGCAATGGGCAGTCGTCTTCTTAAACGGTGGATTGACCGGCCGTTGATTAATCAAAATGCAATTAGTGAACGACAAGATAAAGTCCAAGAGTTATTAGACCACTATTTTGAGAGAAGTAATTTGCAACAAGAGTTAATTAAGGTATACGACCTTGAACGCTTAGCAGGACGGATTGCCTATGGAAGTGTTAATGGGCGTGATCTTATTCAACTTAAGACTTCCTTAAAGCAAGTTCCTAAAATAAAATACGTTTTAGAAACCCTTGATTCACCTGTCTTTGAAGACTTGCAAAAACAATTGGATCCCTTGGACGATGTGGCAGATTTAATTGATCAATCAATTGTTGAAGAACCGCCAATTGCTGTTACTGAAGGTGGCGTGATTAAGGATGGCTATAATGACCAATTAGACCAATACCGTGATGCGATGAATAATGGAAAACAGTGGATTGCGGACCTGCAAGAACATGAACGGAAATTAACGGGCATAAATAACCTCAAAATTGGTTATAATCATGTATTTGGCTATTATATTGAGGTTACAAAAGTTAATCTTAATAAGCTTCCTAAAGATCGCTATGAGCGTAAACAAACATTAGTTAATGCTGAACGTTTTTCTACTCCAGAATTAAAAGAAAAAGAGGCATTGATAATGGGAGCGCAAGAAAAGTCAACAGCCTTGGAATATGATATTTTTGTTAAAATCCGTGAACAAGTCAAGGGACAAATTACACGCCTGCAAAAATTAGCACAACAACTTGCGGAATTAGATGTACTCCAAAGCTTTGCGGTTGTTAGTGAAGACTACCACTTTGTCCGTCCTAAAATGAATACTGGTCACGTATTAAAAATTAAAGATGGTCGTCACCCAGTTGTGGAAAAGTTTATGGGACACCAGGAGTATGTGCCTAATAATGTTTTGATGGGAGAAGATACCGATATTCTCTTGATTACTGGGCCAAACATGTCAGGGAAGAGTACCTATATGCGTCAGCTAGCATTGATTGCGGTAATGGCACAAATTGGTTGCTTTGTCCCTGCTAAATCCGCTGAATTGCCAATTTTTGATCAAGTCTTTACACGCATTGGGGCAGCTGACGACTTAATCTCTGGTGAAAGTACCTTCATGGTTGAAATGATGGAAGCCAATAATGCTTTGACCCATGCCACGGATCGTAGTTTGATTCTCTTTGATGAAATTGGCCGGGGAACCGCAACTTATGATGGGATGGCATTGGCGCAAGCGATTATTGAGTACGTTCATCAGCATGTTCGTGCTAAGACGCTATTTTCAACTCACTATCATGAACTGACAGCTCTTGAGAATAGCTTGACGCGGCTTAAAAATGTCCACGTAGGAGCAACGGAAAAAGATGGGGAGTTAGTATTCTTGCATAAGGTAAGTGCAGGTCCTGCAGATAAGTCTTACGGAATCCACGTGGCTAAACTAGCGGGAATGCCATCCTTATTGTTAAAACGTGCAGATACTATTTTGCAAAAATTAGAGCAAAAGGATGTAAAACTACCGAATGCGCCTAAACCGGCAACAGATAATTACCATACAGAACCAATATCAGCAAAGATAAATGAAGCGGCACCGGTAAAGAAAGAGTCTGCACCAGTTGTTGAAGATAATGGTCAACTTGAATTATTTGCTACTCAACCTGAGAAAAAAGAATCGAGTGTTGATCGGCGGATTTTACATCAATTAAAAGAACTTAATTTAATGGGGATGACACCCATGGATGTAATGAATCAAATTTATAAGTGGCAGCAGAAATTGAAATAAGGTGATATTTAATGGGAAAGATTCATGAATTAGATAATATTTTAGCCAATCAAATTGCTGCCGGTGAAGTAATTGAACGTCCAGCATCAATTGTAAAAGAATTAGTTGAAAATTCATTGGATGCCCATAGTCACCGTGTAGATATTATTGTTGAAAATTCAGGTTTAGACAGTGTGCGCGTGATTGATGATGGTGACGGAATCGCTGCTGAAGATATTAGACTAGCATTTCACCGTCATGCAACCAGTAAGATTAATTCTCGCCATGACCTCTTTAAGGTGCAGACGATGGGCTTTCGTGGTGAAGCGTTACCTAGTATTGCTTCAGTCGCTGATGTAACGCTTACGACTGCGCAAGCTGGTCAAGAAGAAGGAACAATGATTCATTTGCGAGGAGGAAAAGAATTAGTAGTGAAGCCGGCTGGTGCGCGTCAAGGAACCGATATTAAGGTAACCGACTTATTCTTTAATACTCCTGCGCGATTAAAGTACTTAAAATCGCCTCAAACGGAGCTAACCAGAATTACGGACATCATTAACCGACTTGCCCTTGCAAATCCAGCGGTTGCTTTTAGCTTTACCCATAATGGGCGGGAATTATTTCGGTCGGCAGGTAATAATAATTTACAACAAGTAGTTGCCGCAATTTATGGCGTTCAAGCAGGACGTAAGATGCTTGAGATAAGTGGTGCAGATGATGATTTTAAGGTTAGTGGTTTTGTTTCCTTACCAGAATTAACACGTGCATCACGTCAATATATAACAATCACAATCAACCATCGGTATATTCGTAATTTTGAATTAACAAAGGCAATTATTCAGGGATATGAATCAAAACTAATGGTTGGTCGTTATCCGATCGCGGTAATTAACATTGATCTGGACCCTGTTTTAGTTGATGTGAATGTCCATCCAGCTAAACGCGAGGTTCGTTTGAGCAAAGAACAGCAATTAATAAAATTGATTGCTGAAACGATTCGGCAGCGGATAGCAGTTGAGAACTTGATTCCGGATGTCGATGCTGACCAATTTATTCCTAATGATGATGAGGTAGCGGACCTTGATCGCCGGTTAAAGGAAGCATCACCTGTTTATCACGCCGCACCGATTTCGGCAGTGCCGGCAACAGAAAAGGCAGCAACTGAGATTTCAACTCCAGCAGCTGATAATCCAGCACATGCTGACGCGCTTGATAGTGAGATTCCAGCACCGATCGTTATCCATCATCTTGAAGATTTAAATACGCCCGCAATGCAAAAATTTGATGAGCGTTATCAAAATGAAGGTGAAGTTACGCCATTTTCTGCTCCAGTTCCCACTATGACTAAGAAGCCAGTAAAACCTGCAAATATTGAATTGGATGTTCATGATAAACAAGATCAGCAGCAAAATCGGTTTCCTGATCTTCAATATATTGGTCAACTTCAGGGAACCTTTTTATTAGCACAAGCAGGAGATGGTCTTTACATTGTTGACCAACATGCTGCTCAGGAGCGAATTAATTATGAGTATTACCGCCAAAAAATTGGGGAAGTGAGCGCTGATCAGCAAAATTTCTTGGTTCCGCTTGTTCTTAATTATTCGACTGTCGACGCAATGACAATTAATCAGCATCTCGATACGCTTGCAGCGGTCGGATTAGAATTAGAGTCATTTGGTCAAAATAGTTTTATTTTGCGCTCCCATCCAACCTGGTTTAAAGAGGGGCAAGAAGAAGACACGGCCAAAGAAATGATTGATTGGTTAATTAAGAATGGAAAGCTAACCGTCAAAGAATTTCGAATGAAGACAGCGATTATGATGAGCTGCAAGCGGGCTATAAAGGCTAACCACCACCTTGACGAACGGGAAGCTAAAGCCTTGCTGAAACGGTTGCCGCAATGTGAGAATCCTTTTAATTGTCCACATGGGCGTCCGGTAACTGTTCATTTTAATGATCAGGATTTAGAAAAAATGTTTAAACGAATTCAGGATTCACACACCCCATATGCAGACGATTTTGATGATCATGAATTTTAAGGAGGAACTACCTTGTACGAATACTTAACAGGCCTTGTAACTGTTGTTGCACCACAATATATCGTTGTTGATGTTAATGGGGTTGGCTATAAATTATTAGTTGCTAATCCCTATCGTTATCAAGAGGATCGGACTAAGAAGGTCCAAGTATATGTTTATCAAGCAGTTCGTGAAGATAATATTTCCTTATTTGGCTTCACAGATCAAAATGAAAAAAAACTATTTATGCAATTAATCAATGTTTCTGGAATTGGGCCAAAGAGTGCCTTAGCAATTTTAGCGAACCCTGATCATCAGGGACTTGTTGATGCAATTACTAATAATAATGTTAGCTATTTAACTAAGTTCCCAGGAATCGGGAAAAAGACAGCTTCGCAAATTGTGTTAGACTTACGTGATAAGCTCACTAATGAAAGCAGCAGCTCATTATTTGCAACAACTCAGCTTACCGTTGATGCAACAGTAAATCGTGAGTTGAAAGATGCTTTGGAAGCATTGGCTGCATTAGGATACAAGGAACGGGACATTAAAAAGGTTCAAAAGACATTAATGAAAGAAGAACAAATGGCAACTGATGAATACTTAAGACAAGCATTAAGGTTGCTTAACTAGGAGGTGCAAGACTTGTGGAAAATGATCATGGTATTTTATCAGATCACCCATCAGGAGAAGAAGAAAGCCAAGTGGAGATAACTCTTCGACCACAGAAACTAAGGGAATATATTGGTCAACCTAAAATCAAGCACGAACTAGAAGTATATATTAAGGCGGCCCAATCCCGAGAAGAAGCCCTTGACCATGTATTGTTATATGGTCCTCCAGGATTAGGAAAGACAACTTTAGCGATGGTAATAGCTAATGAGATGGGCGTTAATATCAAAACGACTAGTGGACCAGCGATCGAAAAGCCAGGAGATTTGGTTGCTTTATTGAATGAGTTGAAACCGGGGGATGTCCTTTTTGTTGATGAAATTCACCGGTTACCCAAAGTTGTGGAAGAAATGCTTTATTCAGCGATGGAAGATTACTATATTGATATTGTTATTGGTGAGGGACCGACTGCGCACCCCGTTCATTTTCCCCTTCCTCCATTTACATTAATTGGGGCAACGACACGAGCCGGAATGTTATCGGCACCATTACGTGATCGTTTCGGAATTGTTGAACACATGAACTACTATACTCAAGATGAACTGACAAAAATTATTTTTCGTTCTGCCAAGATTTTCCATACTAGTATTCAAAATGAAGGGGCCCATGAACTATCTCTTCGTTCACGTGGTACGCCGCGAATCGCAAACCGCCTTTTAAAACGGGTACGTGATTTTGCCCAGGTAGCAGGGAAACAAAGCATTGATTCAGCAATTGTTAAGCAAGCATTATCGCTGCTCCAAGTTGATGATCGGGGCTTAGATGAGATTGATCGGAAAATGTTGTTAACGATGATCAATTTCTACCATGGAGGTCCAGTGGGATTAAAAACAATTGCAGCAAATATTGGTGAAGAAACTAATACGATTGAAGAAATGTATGAACCATATTTGTTACAGATCGGTTTTATTAGTCGTACTCCTCGCGGCCGGTTAGTGACACCGACAGCATATGAACATTTAGGAATTGAATATCCAACTGATAGAAATTGATTGAGGAAAATTATGAGTAAGTTAGAATTTACAATTAATCAAAGCGATGGCCAAGCACGAACCGGAATTTTGCAGATTAATGGACGACAAATTGAAACACCGGCTTTGGTTGCCAGTGGAGATGAACTAGCAAAATTATCACCCAACCAGCTTAATCAGGCTGGTGTAAGTGCAGTTAAGACAAGTGGATTAAAGCGTTGGCTAAAATATGATTCGATGACTGAAAAATTAGGAGACCTCCACCAACTTTTTCAGTGGGATGGCCTTTTATTTGTGGATTTAGAAACTGAGGAGGCCTATCACTTAGCAAAGCCACGCGGGAAAAAACATGATGGCGTTCGTTTTCATGATCCGATAACGGGACAACTAAAATTCTGGCAACCAGAAACTGCTCTTCAAGTTCAAGAAGCGCTCGGGGCTGATATTTTTCAAAGCTTTGACCAAGCAACAGATTATTATGCGCCAGTTGATGATTTAAAAGTAGGGGTAAAACAAACTAATGACTGGTTATCTGTTGTTAAGCCCCAAAAAGGCCAAGCCCTTGGTTCAATTGTTGGTGGCGGCTTAAAAGATTTGCGGACAGTCAGTATTAAGGCGGTCGATGAGGCTGGGTTAAGCGGCTATCGGTTGAGTGGGATCCCTAGCAGCTTAGATGATCAAGAGTTTAGTCGAATCATTAATGAAATTACGCCTAAACTAGGAGAGGAGAAACTGCGCTACCTCCCTGCTGCACTTTCTTTTGACCAGCTGATAGGGGCAATATTAGCAGGAGTTGATTTAATTGATAGCAATCTAGCAGCTAAAAAAGCGGCTAATGGGATTGCATTAGTTAATCAAGGAGTGACAGTTCTTCATCTTGATCGTCAACATTTTAGCTTCGATTCACAAGTGCTTGATCGTCAATGTGCGTGTGCAACTTGTCGCGCGGGCTATTCAAAAGCACTACTCCATAGCTTAATTACCAATCAAAGTTTTTACGGTGAACAACTTTTGCTGCAGCATAATCTGTTTACCCTCAATAAATTAATGAGTAGTCTCCGACAAGCAATTAAAAATCATCAAACAAAAAAATTTGTTCAAGAATTATTGCAGAATCAATAGAGCATATAGCTTTTTATGGTAAAGTTTGTTAAAGTTAATACTAGTTAACTTTTTGAAGGGATGGATAAACTGTGAATAGTTTGAGTAGTTTTGTTCTTGGTGCTGCTTCATCTAATAATGCAAGTGGTTACTCAGGAATTATTTTAATCATCTTAATGGTAGCATTAATGTACTTCTTTATGATTCGCCCACAACAAAAGCAACGTAAAGAACATCAAGAGATGATGAATGAATTACACCCAGGTGATGAAGTTGTTACGATTGGCCGGATGCATGGTAAGATTGATTCAATCAATAAGGCTGACCGGACAGTTACTTTAGATTGTGAAGGGATCTACCTTACTTTTGATATGGTGGCAATTGCCCGTGTTATTAAACGAGCAGATGCACCAGCTAGTGAAGTTCCCCAAGATAATAAAGCTGTTGCTAGTTCTGCCGCTGACAGTTCTGCAGATGCTTCAGCAGATAGTGCTGCTAGTGAACCTACATCTGCAGCGAGTGCTAGCGATGAACAAAAAGGCAGCGAAGAAAAGTAATTTAATTTAGATGAAAATAGTCGTAAACAGGCGAATATTTTCATCTTTTTTATTTGGTTGTTAATCGCGTTTATTGCTATACTAAAAGATAGTGTTAAATTTTATTCGGGTAAGGAGAATAGCATAATGGCAGATCCATTAACAGCAATTTTTGAACAAATCAAAAAATACAATAAAATAATTATTCATCGGCATCAACGCCCTGATCCAGATGCAATTGGCTCACAAGTTGGCCTTGCGGAAATTTTGCGGGCTTCATTCCCATATAAGCAAATTTATGTTGTAGGGAAGCATATTCCAGGGTTTGATTGGATCGGTGAGATGGATACGATTGACAATCAGACATTCGATGATGCATTAGTAATTGTTACGGATACAGCAAATGCGCCACGAATTGATGATCGGCGCTTTGATAATGGGGACGAACTTATTAAGATTGATCACCACCCTAACGATGAACCCTTTGGCGATATTATGTGGGTTGAACCAGATGCTTCTAGCTGTTCTGAAATGATTTATAGTTTTTATCAACGATTTGCAAAAGAATTAACTCTTCCCCAGAAGGCTGCCCATGCCTTATATGCAGGAATTATTGGCGATACAGGTCGTTTCCTTTATCCAGCAACAACTCCACGAACGATGCTAGTTGCAGGTTCGTTAATGGCAGCCGGCGCAAATGCCGCGGAAATTAGCCAGCACGAAAATGAAATTACCTTACCAGTGGCCCGGTTATCAGCATACGTTTATGAAAATTTGCAGATATTAGATAATGGAGCCGCATATGTTATCTTAACCAATGAAATTTTAGAACAATTCGGATTGACTGAAGCCGGGACATCCGCAATTGTTTCTTTACCAGGTCGAATTCATGATGTTATTGCCTGGGCGATCTTTGTAGAACAAGAAGATGGCCATTATCGCATTCGTCTCCGTTCAAAGGGACCAACAATTAATGAATTAGCTAAGCAGCACGATGGGGGTGGACATCCACTTGCTAGTGGCGCTAAGGCTAAAGATGAAGCAGAAATTAAACAAGTGATTGATGAATTGGACCAATTAACACAAAGTTATGCAAACCAAAAATGAAAGGGAAATAGCTATGAGTGATAAAAAATTTGCTGATTTTCAGTTACAACCTTATCTGTTAACAGCAATTCAAAAAATTAATTTTCGTCAACCAACACCGGTCCAACAACAAGTAATACCAGTGATTATGGCTGGACGAAGTGTTGTGGGGCAATCAGCAACTGGTAGTGGAAAAACACATGCCTTCCTCTTGCCGATTTTTTCAAAGATTAATCCAGAAGATCAAACCGTTCAAGCAGTAATCACAACTCCTAGTCGGGAATTAGCATACCAAATTTATAATGCGGCAAAGCAACTTAATAAGTATGCTCCTCATCCTCTTACCATTCACAATTATGTCGGTGGTACAGACAAGCAGCATCAAGTTGACCAATTAAGTCGAAAACAGCCTCAATTGGTCATTGGAACTCCGGGAAGAGTATTAGACTTAATCAAGAGTCAGGCATTGGATATTCACACAGCAAAAATGTTTGTGGTGGATGAAGCGGACATGACCCTAGATATGGGATTCTTACATGAAGTTGACCAAATTGCCAGTCATTTTCCTGATGACCTTCAAATGATGGTTTTCTCAGCAACGATTCCGCAGAAACTGCGCCCATTCTTAAAAAAGTATATGGAAAATCCAGTAATTGAAGAGATTCCTACTGAAGCAGTAATTAATCCAGATGTTGATAATTGGTTAATGTCAACTAAGGGGCAGGACCGTAACCAGCTAATCTATCGTTTGCTGACTCTTGGTGAACCATATCTTGCATTGGTATTTGCTAATACAAAAGAACGAGCAGTTGAATTAACCCAGTATTTAGAAAATCAAGGGCTCAAAGTAGCGATGATTCATGGGGGACTGGAAGCCCGTCGTCGTAAACGGACAATGCGGCAAATTCGTGATCTTGAATATCAATATGTTGTAGCAACTGATCTAGCAGCTCGTGGAATTGATATTGATGGAGTATCACTAGTAATCAATGACGACTTGCCAACTGATCTTGAATATTTTATTCATCGGGTTGGTCGTACAGGGCGAAATGGGATGAAAGGAACAGCCATTACCTTATATGAACCAGCAGAAGATGATTTAATTGCTAAGCTTGAGGAGCGCGGAGTTAAATTTGTACCAAAAGAATTAAAGAATGGTCAACTAGTAACTACCCATGACCGTAATCGTCGGAAGCATTATAAGCGGCGGCAAAATGAACTTGATCCGTCAATGAAGGGTTACGTAAAAAAGACTAAGAAGAAGGTTAAACCTGGTTATAAGAAACGAATTAAAAAGGCGATTAAAGAAGACGAACAGCAAAAACGAAAGCTAGAATTACGGCATAAAATTCGGAAAGCTAAGCGTGCACGACAAAAACAACATCGCCGTGAACGAAATGCCCGTTGATTTTAAAGTAATTGTTCGCTATAATATGACACGTTTGGGACATGCTATAACTAATGGAAAATTTCAGAGACAGTTGGTAAGGTGTGACAACTGATTTCCTAGCCTTAGTGCTCCCCATTCGGATAATTTGATATTTAACCTTGGGCAACCAAGAAGTAAAGAGGTAAACGAATTCCATCGTTGCAAGCAGAGTGGTACCGCGTCAATCTGGCGTCTCTGATTCGCAATGGTGGTTTTTTGTTTTAGAAGGGGCGATTTGATGAAAGAGTTAAAGAAGCTAAATAGTGCTCAAGTACGGCGGATGTACTTGAAGTTTTTTGAAGAGCATGGCCACCAAGTTATGCCGAGTGCATCATTAGTTCCAGTAAATGATCCAACATTACTATGGATTAACTCTGGAGTTGCCACAATGAAGAAATACTTTGATGGGAAAGTTGTTCCTGATAATCCACGGATGACAAGCTCACAAAAGAGTATTCGAACGAATGATATTGAAAACGTTGGTAAGACTGCCCGGCACCATACCATGTTTGAAATGTTAGGTAACTTCTCTGTTGGTGATTACTTTAAAAATGAAGTAATTCCATGGGCTTGGGAATTACTAACAAGTGATGAATGGTTTGGTTTTGATCCCGAACGGCTATACATTACTTATTATCCTAAAGACCATGACGCTTACAATCGCTGGCGTGAAGTAGGCGTTGCTGAAGATCACTTAATTGCTGATGAGGATAACTTCTGGGATATTGGTCAAGGTCCATCTGGTCCAGATACGGAAATTTTTTATGACCGTGGTCAAGAATTTAATAATTTAGCCGATGATGATCCAGAAAACTATCCTGGCGGTGAAAATGAACGCTACCTTGAAATTTGGAACATTGTCTTTAGTCAATTTAACCATACGCCTGAAGATACTTATGAACCACTTCCTCATAAAAATATTGATACGGGGATGGGGCTTGAACGGGTTGTTTCGATCTTTGAAAATGCCCCTACTAACTTTGAAACCGACTTATTTATGCCATTAATCAAGCAAGCTGAAGAGTTTAGTGGTACTAAGAAGTATGGTCAAAATAAAGAAGACGATATTCAATTTAAGATTATCGCTGATCATATTCGGACAATTACCTTTGCGATCGGGGATGGCGCCTTGCCTTCAAATGTTGGTCGTGGATACGTTATTCGGCGGTTGCTTCGGCGAGCAGTTGTTGCTGGAAAGAAGTTGGGAATCGATGAACCATTTTTAGCAAAGATGGTTCCAACAGTCGGCAAAATCATGGAAGATTACTATCCTGATGTTCTTAAAAATGCTGACTATATTGCTTCGGTTATTGAATCGGAAGAAGACCGCTTTAGTACAACCTTAAATGGCGGATTAAACTTGTTGAATAACGTGATTGCTGAAGCTAAGGAAAGTAAGACCAACGAAATTGATGGACGAACAGCCTTTAAGCTTTATGACACTTATGGCTTCCCAATTGAATTAACCAAGGAATATGCTGAAGATGAAGGACTAACAGTTGATGAAAAGGGCTTCCAAGCAGCAATGACGGAGCAGCAAAATCGTGCTCGTAATGCCCGTGATATGGATAACGGGATGGGTGTTCAAACTGATTTATGGACTTCATTCAAAGAAGATAGCAAATATGTTGGCTACACTGATTTGACCGTTGATAATGCAAAAGTTATCGGCTTAGCACATGATGGTCAACAAGCGGATGAAGCACAACCAGGTGATAAGAACATTGAACTAATTTTTGATGTAACGCCATTCTATGCAGAAATGGGAGGTCAAGTCGCTGATACTGGTGACATTATTGATAACTATGGTAAAAAAGTTGGCCGTGTGGTTGATGTCCAACACGCACCAAACCAGCAAAATCTTCATCGAGTAGAATTAACTGCCCCTATTAAAAAGGGTGCCCGTTACAAACTAGTTGTTGACCGTATTCGCCACCTTAAGATTGAAAAGAACCATACAGCAACGCACTTGTTAGACCAAGCATTACGGAATGTTCTTGGTGGTCATACTCAACAAGCCGGATCATTAGTTGAAGAACATTACCTACGTTTTGACTTTAACCACTTTGGTCAAGTAACTGCTGAGGACCTCAAGAAGGTCGAGAACATGGTTAATGAGCAAATCTGGAAGGAAATCCCAGTTAAGACAGTTGAAACTGATATTGATTCTGCTAAGGAAATGGGTGCTATCGCCTTATTCTCAGATAAGTATGGTGATAAGGTTCGGGTTGTTAAGATTGGTGACTTTAACACTGAGTTCTGTGGTGGTGATCACGTTAAAAATACTAATGAGCTTGGTCTCTTCAAAATTGTTTCTGAAGGAGGAGTTGGTGCTGGAGTACGGCGGATCGAAGCAGTAACTTCTAGTGATGCCTTTAAGTTCCTCCAAGATCGTGATGACCTCTTAACAAAGAGCGCTGCTAGTTTGAAGGTTGCTCAGATTAAGGAAGTTCCTCACCAAGTAGAAACATTACAAAATGAACTTAAAGAAGCTCAAAAGCAAAATGAGTCTCTTCAAGCTAAGATTACTGCTCAACAAGCTAATAATGTTTTTGAAAACGTTCAAGCAACTAAGAATGGAAGTTTAATTGCTGCCGAAGTTCAAGTTGCTGGAATGGGTCAATTACGGCAACTTGCTGATACTTGGCGCTCAAAGGCTCTTTCTGATGTTCTAGTTCTTGCTACAGCCAGTGATGGTAAAGCAAACTTATTAGTGGCTGTTAGTGATGATAAAACTAAGGAAGGCTTAAAAGCCGGTGACCTTATTAAGGCGATTGCACCAGCCATTAATGGTGGCGGTGGAGGTCGGCCAAACCTCGCCCAAGCTGGTGGAAAGAATCCAGCTGGAATTAAGGAAGCCTTAAGTCAAGCTAAAGGTTACCTCGATAAGTAAATCAAAAATGAGAAGGAAATAACCATCTCATAGTCTAAGAGATTGAAAGAAACCAATTTTTGAGTTCTTTCAATCTTTCTTTTTTGTAAGAACTTCTTAAAGTAATAAAGAAATACTATCAAGAAACGCTATTATCAGCTATAATATAAAACTTGTAGTTTAAGATAAAACTAATATTACTGTTTACTTACAATTGACAAATGTAAATTGTGATTTTAATAAGAATATAGTAAAATTAATGGTTGAAAAGAATATCTGGAGGTGACGATTGATGGCTACAAATGATAAAACGATGTTCTTTGATTTCGGTCAAGAACGTCAAGAAGATATTAAGCAAACATTAAAGACGGTTTATGAATCATTAGAAGAAAAGGGATACAACCCGATTAACCAAATTGTTGGTTATCTTTTATCTGGTGATCCAGCTTATATTCCGCGTTTGAATGATGCACGTAACTTGATTCGTCAACATGAACGTGACGAAATTATTGAAGAGCTTGTTCGGTCATACCTAAAGAATAACGGTGAAACTAAATGAGATTAATGGGATTAGACGTTGGCTCTAAAACGGTTGGTATTTCCGTAAGCGATCCTCTCGGTTGGACGGCCCAAGCAGTTGAGATTATTCCAATTGATGAAGAAAACGAAATTTTTGGAATTGATCGTGTTGCCGAGCTAGTGAAAAAAGAACAGGTAGCTGGGTTTGTAATTGGCCTTCCTAAAAATATGAATAATACAGAAGGTCCTCGTGTTGAAGCATCTCAGCACTATGGTAAGCTATTACAACAACGTTTTCCAGATATTCCTATTGACTTTCAAGATGAACGTTTAACGACGGTTGAGGCACACCGAATGCTAGTTGAAGAAGCGGACATTTCACGTGCTAAGCAGAAAAAAGTTATCGATGAAGTTGCAGCAACATTCATTTTACAAAGCTATTTGGATCGCCATGGCCGCCTTGTGAATAAGCTAAAATGAGGTATTAAAATGAGTAAACAAGAAAATAACGAAGACATGATTACATTAATTGATGAGAATGGTAACGAACAATTATTTAAGGAATTGTTTACGTTTGATTCTGATGATTATGGCAAATCATATATCTTTATCTATCCAGCGGAACAAGAAAATGACGATTCCGTTGACATTCAAGCTTACATTATAGCTGATAATGAAGATAACGATGGACAGGACCTTGTTCCAATTGAAGATGATAAGGAATGGGACATGGTTGAAGAAGTATTAAATACTTTCCTTGATAATGATGGTAATTTCAAGGCCTAATTAAAATTGCCGGATAAATAAAATATTAACAAAAGGGAGCTGTAGACACATTTGTCACAGTCCTTTTTCTTTACAAGCAGAAAGGATCATTAGGATGATTTTAACAACCTTTATTATTTTGATTTTAATGGGGTGCTTTATTAATGGTCATCGCCGCGGATTATTGACAATGACGTTAATGCTGGGGACATATATAGTAGCTTGGATCGTTGCTCGCCAGGGAGCCCAATTGATTGGTGGCTGGTTAAAATCGTTATTACCAAGTATTGGAACCCCAGCAACTTTTTCCGAGAACTTGCTTGCAAATGTAAATAGTAATCTTTTCTTTTATAATGGGATTGCATTTATGATAATTTTTACAATTGTTTCAATTCTTTGTCACTGGGGCATTCGTCAGTTAAACTGGATAAAGAGGATTCCAGTGGTGGGGACAGTTGATAAAATTGCAGGTGGCTTAATCTCATTTTTGATTGGCTATTTGATTATTTACGTTGTTTTACTAATTATGCAATTATTTCCAGCAGGTTGGTGGCAAATGCAAATAGCAAACTCAGAACTAGCGCGTTTTATGATTAATCAAACACCAGGAATAGCGCATTTAGTAATTGATACGCTAGTACAGGGAGGATAAAATGAACAACAAAATTTTAGAAACATTAGAATTTGATCGAATAAAAGGACAACTGGCACAATACCTTGTTTCTGCTGCTGGTCGTCGTGAATTAACGCAGCTTGTTCCACAGACTGATTATGAGGCAGTCAAAGAACTTTTGACAGAAACTACTGATGGGGCCGATATTTTAAGGTTAGAAGATGGGATTCCTATTCCGCAACTAGCTGATATCAAACCGCAATTGAAACGTTTGAAAATTAAGGCAAATCTAAACGGCACGGAATTAGCTCAAATTACTAAAGTGCTGCAAACTAGTATGAGTGTAAAAAACTTTTTTGATCAGATGCGGGAGAAAAAAATTAAACTACGGGTTTTAACTACCCAAGTTGACCGCCTAGTTACAATTCCTTCAATTACCCAGCGGCTAGTTCGTTCGATTGATCCTGATGGACGGATAAATGATGAGGCATCAGCTAAACTCCATGGTATCCGGCAATTAATTGCCCAAACGGAAACAGAAATTCACCAACAAATGGAAAGGTACACGCGCGGGAAAAATGCGAAATACTTAAGTGACCCTATTGTCACAATGCGGAATGACCGCTATGTAATTCCAGTAATCGCCCGCTATCGAAATAAATTTGGTGGGGTTGTTCATGACCAAAGTGCTAGTGGACAAACATTATATATTGAACCTGCAGCCGTTGTAGAAACCAATAATCGGTTACGACAAGCACAAATAGAAGAACGGCAAGAAATGCAACGCGTATTAATTGAGTTATCACAAATGATTGCTCCTTATCGACATGATATTGGTCAGAATGAAGCAATTCTTGGACACCTTGACTTTATTAATGCAAAGGCACGCTGGGCACATGATACTAAGGCAACGCTACCGCTCTTAAGCAAAGAAAATCATGTTTCATTACGGAAAGCGCGTCATCCCCTGATCGATCCCCAACGAGTAGTGACAAATGACATTAAGATTGGGGAAGATTACCAAGCGATTATTATTACTGGACCCAACACTGGTGGTAAAACCATTACGCTTAAAACTTTAGGAATTATTCAATTGATGGGACAATCTGGCCTATTTATTCCCGCAGAAGAAGGCAGTACAATTGGGATCTTTGATAATGTATTTGCGGATATCGGTGATGAACAATCATTGGAACAAAATCTGAGTACTTTCTCTGGTCATATGGATGGAGTAAAAGCCATTCTTGAACAAATTACAAGTCGTAGCTTAGTCCTTCTAGATGAGCTTGGTGCTGGGACTGATCCCAAAGAAGGGGCTGCTTTAGCAATGGCAATTCTTGATAATATTGGCAGTAAAGGAACCATGGTTGTAATTACTACCCACTATCCTGAACTCAAAGTTTATGGTTATGATCGTGCTAAGACGATTAATGCTAGTATGGAATTTGACCAAGAAACTCTTAAGCCGACGTATAAATTACTACTAGGGATTCCTGGGCGGTCAAATGGATTAGAGATTGCTCAGCGATTAGGAATTAGTCCCCAGGTTATTGATGAAGCACGGACATTTGTTAGTGATGATAGTCAAGACCTTAACAATATGATTGGTGATTTAGTAGAGCAACGGAAAAAAGCACGTGAAGAAAGTGAAAAGCTAGCAAAACTAGTAGCCAAAAATGAAAAAGTTCAGCGTGACCTTGATGAGAAACTCACCCGCTTTAATGAACAGCGCGATAAGTTATACGAACAAGCACGTTCAAAGGTCAACCATCAAGTTTCGATGGCTAAAAAAAAGGCTGACCGAATTATTCATCATTTGCGCCAGTTAGAAGTTCAGCAGGGCGGAAATGTAAAAGAAAATGAATTAATTGATGTACAAGGGCAATTAAACGCTCTTCATCGTGATAATCCACGGTTGCAACACAACTCTGTATTACAACGGGCTAAGCAAAAGCATGATTTGCATAAAGGTGATGCAGTCTTGGTGAAATCTTATGGTCAATATGGAGAACTTTTATCTAAGCGAGGGAACCACAAGTGGGAAGTTCAGATTGGAATTCTTAAAATGGAAATTGATGAGAATAATCTTGAAAAAGTAGCTAAGAAAGATCTTCCACGAGAAAAAGATGCAAAGCGGCGACCACGGGCTGCTGTGAGAACGACACAAACACGAAAGACCTCGGCTCGTCTTGATTTGCGCGGTCATCGCTATGAACAAGCAATGAGTGAGCTAAGTAACTTTATTGATCATGCATTGTTGAATAATCTTTCAACGGTAACAATTATTCACGGAAAAGGGACCGGTGCTCTTCGTAAGGGAACACAACAATATTTGCAAAGCAATCCACGAGTTAAATCATTCTCCTATGCTTCCCCTAATGCTGGTGGGGATGGGGCAACAATTGTTAATTTATAATTACTTACTATAAAAAAGTAAGCAAGTTAAATGACATTTAAGAAGTGATTTGTTAGAATAGCGTTAAGAAAAACAAAGGAGGAATTGAATATGGCTGTAAACGTAACTACAGATCAAACCTTTGAACAAGATACTGCCACTGGTGTCGATTTAATTGATTTTTGGGCAACTTGGTGTGGTCCCTGTCGGATGCAATCACCAGTAGTTGATGCATTATCTGATAAGATGCCCGATATTAAATTTTTTAAGATGGATGTTGACCAAAATCCAGAAACTGCACAAAAATTCCGGATTATGAGTATCCCTACATTAATGGTTAAGAAAGATGGTAAGGTAGTAGACCAAATCATTGGTTACCATAGTGAAGATCAATTAAAGCAAATTTTACAACAATATGTTGATTAGAAAAAAGCTGGAGAAAAACTTTTTGTTTTCTTCCAGCTTTTTCGTATTTTAAACTTATTTTTTATCTTTTTTTCGTCGCTTTAGTAGGGAATGACGAGTTTCTTTTTTGAGAGCGTCTTCTTTTTCGTCAGGGCGATCAACAGTAATGAATGTTACCATCTCAGATCGTTCATTATCAGCTGAACTTTGTGGATCGTTTTGAATCAAAATATCAACATAATCACGGTGCCGGTCAAAGATCTTTGCCTCTGCAACCGTTCCAAGTTGAAACTCTACTTCTTGAGCAAGAAAACCACACTCTAAACCAAAGGAGGTTTCCTCTTCGGCTCTTTGAATCCGTTCCTTTACAATTACCCCTGATAACCGCCAAACTTGAGAAGTATTGCTTTTTTTACGTAAAGCTAAACGGCCAAAGCCAAGTTGATTAGTGAGATATACTAGATCCTCGGCTGTAGCAACAGGATATACTCGAGCGAGATCTTTACCAATCCAATATAGCATTTCATCGGTCTCTTTACCCAGGATAGCTGGTAAAATCACGTCGCGCATTGTTCCAGCTCCTAGTCCTTGATGACCGGCTATTAACTGATTATATAATTTCTGACTCATATCCACTCGCTCCTTTTTAACAATCATTATTATTATACTTAAAATTCAAGATCTTAATAGGGTTAAACCTGAAAAACTTGCAAAATCTTATGGAGAAACGGATAATATAGTTTCAAGGTTTTAAACGTTTTAATAAATTAACGAGGTGAAGAGAATGGATAAACGACCAATCGGGGTTATGGATTCAGGGTTAGGCGGCCTATCTGTAATTCGTGTACTTCGTGAACAACTGCCCCAAGAATCTGTAATTTTTGTGGGTGACCAAGGGCATTTTCCATATGGAACTAAAACAAAAGAACAGATTCAGCAATTAGCATTACGCATTGGAAAATTCTTGTTAGAACAAGACGTAAAAATGATGATAATTGCATGTAATACCGCGACTGCAGCAGCTCTTCGACTTCTTCAAAACGAATTACCAATTCCAGTAATTGGGGTAATTGAACCAGGAGCCATGGCTGCTACCCAACATCATTATAAAAAAATTGGGGTAATTGGCACTGAATCCACTATTAAAAATGGCGCTTATGCTAAAACATTAGCTAAACTTAATCCTGATCTAAGTGTTATCAGTTCTCCCGCACAGCCACTTGTCTCAATTGTTGAGCATGGGCAAACAGGAACAAGTGAGGCACAAAAAGCTGTTGACACTGAATTAGAAGTATTTGATAACCAATCGATTGAAGCTTTGATCCTTGGGTGTACTCATTTCCCGTTTTTACAAAAAGAAATTCATAATAAATTAGGATCTAATGTTCAGTTAATTGATCCTGCATTTGAGACAATCAGACAGGCAAAGGAATTGTTAACTGGCAAAAATCAGTTGAGTGATAATTTAGCGTCAAGTATCAACCTTTATTCAACGGGAGATGCTAAAGACTTAGTTGCTGGTGCACAACAATGGTTACCAAACGGATACAGTAAGTGTGCACATATTGAATTAAACGAGGAAGGTTAAAATGAAAACAATCGTAATCGCAACAAAGAATGCCGGGAAAGCGCGTGAATACCAAGATATGCTTGCTCCCCTAGGAATTGAAGTAAAAACATTAGCCGATTTTGCACCAATAGCAATTAATGAAAATGGTAAAACATTTGAAGAAAATGCAACAATTAAAGCTACTACAGCTGCTAATCAACTCCAACTACCAGTTATGGCAGATGATTCGGGCTTAATGGTTGATGCTCTTGGAGGTGCTCCAGGTGTACACTCAGCAAGATATGCTGGTGATCATGATGATGCTGCTAATAATGCTAAACTCTTATTGGCGTTAAAAGAGGTACCGGATGAAAAAAGGACTGCTCACTTTCATACTACCATCGTCGGAATTAAGCCTGATGGAACCAAATTAGTTGCCAATGGTCGGGTTGATGGCCATATTCTTCATCAACTCACAGGAGAAAACGGTTTTGGTTATGATCCGCTTTTTTATGTTGATGAATTAGGCAAATCAATGGCCCAATTAACAGCAGACCAAAAGAATCAAATTAGTCATCGGGGACGCGCATTACGATCATTTATGAAGCAATTTAATGATTGGTGGTAATAAAAATGAAAATACTAGTTGTAAGTGATAACCATCGAGAAGAAAAAATTTTGACAGAGATTGTTCAAAAAATGGGGGATCAAGTTGACCTAATGATTCACTGTGGGGATTCAGAATTAGCTCCTGATCAGGAACCGATGAGCAATTTTAAGGCAGTGAAGGGGAATAATGATTATGGTTTGTCGTACCCTAATGAGTTGGTAATTAATGCTGGGCAAGAGCAGCTCTATCTAACTCATGGTCATTTACAGCGGGTCAATTTTTCTCTGACCCCTCTGATACTTACCGGCCAAGAAAAAGGTGCCTCCATTGTGTGCTATGGGCATACTCATCAGTTAGGAGCCGTTTACGATCATCAAATGCTAATAATTAATCCTGGGAGCATCAGTTTTCCTCGTGGTGAATATGCTAAACTCGGGGGAACTTTTGCAATTATTGATGCGCAGCCTGAGCGGTTTATTGTTGATTATTATAACCGCGAGATGGAAGCTGTTCCTGAATTACATTGTGAATTCAGGCGTCAGAAATAAAGGAGTGTATTTTTGTGATTGATCAGCGTTTACAGACTTTATTGCTGAAAAATAAGCAGAAGTTTATGATCCCTGCCAGTTTAGTTGCAACAGTAAATCAAAGCAACAGTTTAGATCATGCATTTTTAGTCCTTACTAAGGATCGGTACGCTAAAATTATTGTGATTGATAATAAAAACCGTTACTGTGGTCAAGTTTCTTTGGCGATGATTACTGACCGATTATTGGAGACAAAACGGATCAATGTGGAGCGCTTAAATGAATTAAAGGTCAGGGATGTGATGCAAACCGATGCGCCAGTTATCCAAGATCCAACTGATATCGAAGAAAATTTACACCTCTTAATTGATCAGTCATTTTTACCGGTGGTGGACGATCATAATTACTTTTGCGGAATTGTGACGCGTCGTGAAGTATTAAAGGCGGTCAATTATACAATGCATACTTTTGGGAAATAATGAAAAGTAGTTATGATATAAGTCAAGTTACTTTCATAAAAAATAAATAGCGCAGTACAACATAGGCCTCCAGCGTCCGGTAAAACCGAACGTTGGAGGCCTCCTTCTTTTTATCATTCATTTTTAATTAACTGATTAATAGTCTGCAAGACGCCATCATGATTATTATCAATTGTTGTGGTGTGGGCAGCTTGCATTTGAATAATTGGTTGAGCATTTTGCATTGCGTAACTTTGACTCGTCATTGCTAACATCCCGAGGTCATTTTCATTGTCACCAAACGTAACAATTTCATTTGCCTTTAAATTAAAGTGAGACTGCAAAAGAGAAAGAGCGTTTTGTTTAGTTGCAGCAGCATTACCGATTAAGTCAGTATTAAAGCCTGAATTTTCCATGATTAAGGATGGTGGTAAGTAACCATCTAAGGTTGTTGCAACTTTTTTTAGATCGATATGGTTAGCAAAATTAATCGATATCTTGGTAAAATCTTCAGTTGGCCGTTGAGTGAAAATTTGTCGGATATCAGGGATACGCTCTACATTTTCATAAAAAAGTTTCACAATATTGAAATCATGAGCACTCATCCCCTGATCAACATAAGATTTTTCACTAGTAGAGATTACTAATTGATTAATATCTTGTGGACCATAGAAACGGTCAAGGACATGAATAACCCGGGCTAAAGATTCTTGATTAATAGGAAAAGATTTAAATAATTTGCTTCCTAAATGAATAACTGAACCGTTTTGCGAAATAAATCCCATCTTGGCGGTGTAGTCTTTAAATTCTCGTTGCAAACGTGGAAAGCTGGATCCACTAGCAGCGACAAAGTAGATATTATGGCGTTCAAGTTGGCGAAAGACCTTTGCAAATAAAGAATGATTGTAAGTATGGTCATCTCGTAAAAAGGTTCCGTCCATATCAGTAGCGATTAATTTAATACTCATTAGGTACTCCCTCCCAGGCAATTGGAATATTATTTGTTCGTAATTCTTTAAGATATGCTGCCAAAAAGCGACTAGCAACAGTTGATTGTTTTCCGCTGACTGCTGTTATCGTCACACGAAAAACGAGCGCACCGTCTGGGGTAACGACTGGTCCGACAATAACTGGTTTTAATTGTAGTGCCTTTATTTGTGGAACTAGTTTTTTATTAACTTGCGTAACAATTTCTTCTACCTTACTAAGAGGGGTCTTCGAAGTAATCCGAATATCAACGTTGCTAACCATATTATTTCGTGAAAGGTTTTGAACAATAGTAATGTTACGGTTAGGAATAAAATTAAGTGTTCCGTCAGAACTAGTAACTTGTGTAGTACGAATACCAAGAGCAGTTACTGTTCCTTTGATTTGCCCAATTTGGACAGTGTCGCCAACGTCTAATTGTTGCTCAAGGAGGATGAAAAATCCAGTCACGATATCACTAACAAGGCTTTGCGCACCAAGCCCCAATGCTAAACTAAAGATTCCGGCTCCGGCAATCAGTGTCCCTACTGGAACGCCAATTTCTGATAGTATGGCGTATAATAAGAAAAAATAACAAGTATAACGATAAATATTTAAGACAAGGGCTTTTACCGTTGCCATCCGATTGCTATTTTTTAGTACATTGTATTTTTTTGATTCTTGAAAAAGATGGACAATGATAACTCGTCCTACCCATAAAAGTATTAAAAATAAGACAAACGTAACGATAATTAAAAGAAATTTACTTAAAAGCTGTTGTGAAATTTCGTGCCAGGATAAATCTGTAAAAGCTTTTTTTAATTGTTCCGTTTGTTTTGATGTAAGTGAAGTGGCACCAGTGATCATAATAACCTCCTAAAAAATACTAATAAGTATTTTAACAGGGAAGACAAGCTTCTGTCGACTACACTAGATTATCGTTTTTATTTGTTTTATGATATTCTTAGCATTGAATAAATATTTTGAAAACTAAAGGAGGGATTATCAGATGACTTTTGGCCAGTTGGCAGGGTTAATTGCGGCAATCGCATTCTTAATCTTAGTCATTTTTGCATGTATCCTGTTGAATCAATTGAGTAAGACAATGAAAGAAACAAATAAAAGTATTACAACTTTAACGCGGGATGTTCATTATCTTAGCCAAGAAATGGAGGACGTGCTAAGTAACACGAATACATTGTTAGACGATATTAACCATAAATCAGAACAACTAGATCCGGCGGTTAAAGCGGTTGCAGATGTAAGTCAGAGTGTTTCGGAAGTGAATGCCTCACTTCAAGAAATGGTCGAGAAAGCCCGGTTGCACCGCGAGAAGCGACAATTTGACCGGAGTATTTTTAAATTTGCAGGAAAGACACTTGTTTTCGATGCTTTCAACAAATTTAGACAGCATCGGAAGCAAAAGAAAGGAATGACAAATAATGAGTAAAAAATTACTTGCTGGGATATTATTAGGTGGAGTCGCAACATATGCTGCATGGAAGAAAATGGCGCCGGCTAAAAAAGAGGCATTGAAAGAAAGCGTTGATGAAAAGATTAATAAGGTTGCTGATTATGTGACTGACTATACCTTAGACGCATTAGACATTGTCGATGACCTTATGAGTGATTCTAACTTGAATGATAAGGTGAGCGGCGCTGCGGATGCTGTTAATAATGTTAAGGGTAAGATAAAAGATAGCGCCAATAAAGTAGTTAATCATATGACTAATGATGACTTTGATAAGCAAACTGCTGATATTCGTGAGGAATTAGCGAAGAATAAAGAAACAGATGAAGATAATAACGATATTATTATCGATGCTACTAGTGATCAAAAGCCAGCATCTACTGAAGACGATGAAACAGATCAAGATGACGCTAATGCAGCCGATAAATAAGTAAATAAAAAAGCTGAGAGGTTTCTCAGCTTTTTTATTTTAATGAGGGAAAGTTAGTAATTCTTTAGTTGTATGCGTAAATGGTTCGCAACCATCTTCTGTAATATGAACACAGTCTTCAATCCGGACGCCGGCAAAATCTGGAATATAAATGCCAGGTTCAATGGAGAAGCACATTCCAGGTTCAAGAACTAGCTGATTTCCTTCCATGATTGATGGAAATTCGTGTTCACTGCTACCCATTCCGTGCCCGAGGCGGTGAATAAAGTATTCGCCATAACCAGCTACAGTAATGATATCACGAGCGATCTTATCTAATTCTTCAGCAGTCATTCCCGGCTTCGCAGCATTTTGAGCGGCCAATTGAGCCTCTAAACATACCTTGTAGATGTCTTTTTGTTTGTCATTTAACTTTCCGACAGCCACTGTTCGGGAAGCATCGCTAATATAGCCATCAACAATTGTTCCTAAGTCAAAGAGGACGAGCTGATTATTTTGGATCTTATTACTGGAGGTAGCTCCATGAGGTTCGGCAGCATGAGGACCTGCTTGAACTAGCGTATCAAAACTCATTTTATTAATCCCATGTTGTTTAAGAGCGTATTCTAAATCGGCAGCAACTTCTTGTTCTGTTTTACCAATTTGAATTGCTTCGAATCCTACTTTAAAAGCGAAATCAGCCCATTTCCCTGCTTCATTTAACTTAGTAATCTCATCATCGCTTTTAATCATTCGCATTTTTGCTATTAAAGGAGAGAGATCAGTATTAAAATGGGCATTGGGGAGGACTTCTTCTAAGGCACGAAGACGGTCAACAGTTAGTGATTCTCCCTCAATTCCCCAGTTAATTGGTGAACCAGCATGATTTTTGATATGTTCAGCAATAAGCTCAAAAGGTTTTTCGTGATCTAAATACCCATATACCGGATATTTCCAACCAGTATCCTTTATTGCTTCTACTTCAAGCGCTGGTGCAAACAGAAATGGCTCACTGTCGGCAAAAAGGACTAGTGCTAATACCCGTTCTACTGGATCGCTGTAGAAACTAGTTAGGTAATTAATGGTCATTGGATCACTAATATAAGCAGCATCTAATCCCTTTTCAGTAAGAGCGCTTTGTAATTGATTAAGTTTTGTCACTGCATTCACTTCCTAAAAAAGATTGCGAATATTATAACATATTGTTATGAAAGTAAAAAAATAATGAAGAACGTTTGCTAATTAAAACTAAATCTGCTATATTAACTAGGTTATGAAAAAATATGAAAACAGATTATACCAATAAAGAAAGGGCTATCTTATGGAAAAACAATCAGTAACAATTTATACGGTTGCCCGAGAAGCTCGTGTCTCAATGGCCACTGTTTCACGGGTAGTAAATGGCAATCCAAATGTAAAGCCAGAAACTAGACAAAAAGTTTTAGATGTAATTAAGCAGCTTAATTATCGCCCTAATGCAGTTGCACGGGGATTAGCTTCTAAAAAAACAACGACTGTCGGAGTAGTTATTCCTAATATAACTGATCCATACTTTGCGGAATTAGCATTGGGGATTGATGACGTTGCTTCAATGTATAAATATAATATTATTTTAACTAATTCTGATTCTGATGATGAAAAGATCCTGAAAGTGGTACGGAGCTTGCTTGCTAAACAGGTTGATGGACTTATCTTTATGGGTCATGATGTTTCTGATGATCTTAGAAATGAATTTGAAAGCACAAATACACCAGTTGTAGTAGCTGGTTCTGTTGTTAATGATGATGCTTTACCAAGCGTTCGGATTAACTACCAAGCAGCCGCCAAGGAAGCGACAGAATTTCTGCTAAAACATGGTGATCAACAAGTTGCCTATATTACTGGTCCATTACGATACTCAATTAATGGCGAAGACCGGCTTAATGGATATAAAGAAGCATTGGCAAATAATAATGTGCCATTTAATGAATCATTAGTAATTGAAACGGACGGGTCTTATCAGGCTGGATATGCAAAGGCACAAGAAGTTATTGAAAAGGGATTAAAGGCTACTTATATAACAGATGATAGTTTAGCTGCTGGCCTCTTAAACGGGCTTACGGATGCTGGTATTAGCGTTCCAGATGATTTTGAACTAATTTCTTCTAATGACACCAATTATACAAAGGTTGTCCGGCCAACAATCACTTCGATCACTCAACCTCTTTATGATCTTGGTGCCATTTCAATGCGGTTGTTGACAAAATTAATGGATGGCGATGACAGCAATGATGATGAAAAAAATGTTATTTTAGATCATGGCTTTGTTGAACGCCAATCAACTCGTAAGTAGGTTGTGATTTGTTGTGACAACCCGAAGTGAATTACGAGCACAACAACAAGAAAAAGTTGAGAAGCCAATAGAAGAAACACCGAAAAAGCATCATTTTCTATACTGCTTATGGGGTGTAATCTGTGTGACTTTACTCGGGCTAACATTACTAATTAATTCGACACTTTTAAATGTTAACTTTGTAAAAGAAGAAGTTACAAATTCGTCGCTTGAATCAGTTATGTTAAACCAGGTTAACAGTAGTCTAATTCAGTACGGGATTTCAACTTCTGTCTTAAAGAAAAGCGATACTGATAAGCTAATTAACCAGGCAATTGATCAGGTATATGTAGGTGAAAAAATTAATCTTGACCTATCACCTATAGTTAATAATGTGGGCGCATCTGTTAATTCCCAATTAGCTCAATATGGTTTGTCTACTTCCATGTTACCAGTAGGCAGTTCTTCAGCAATTGCTGGTAACATTAATTCGATGGTTAACAGTCAGTTAAATACTCCCGAAGTTGCACAGTTAATTAATGGGATTAAAATTGCTAAAACGGTTGTTAATATTATTTTAGTGATTTCAATTATCAGCCTCGTTATATTGATTCTTAAGGGGTTATGGCAGCATCACTTAATTGGTAGTTTTAGGTGGATTTGTCTATGGGGAACTATTTTATACACAGGAATCGTTATGACTATTCATGCGATTGCCCTTCAAATGGGTGCAGGCCAACCAGACATAAGTCCCTTTATTTCCCAGGTTGCTAATGATTTTCAGCAGACTGGATTTCACGGTTCAATGATGATGATTGTCATTAGTATTGTGTTATTTATTCTGCACTTTGTAAAACGAAAATGGCAACCTCGCCAATAACCTTGAATTAACGATGAATATTTGCTAAAATTTATCTGTTTGTATTACATTAATAAAGAAAAGAGGAGTCAGTAATGTCAGGACATTCAAAATGGCATAACATTCAGGGACGTAAGAACGCCCAAGATGCTAAGCGTGGTAAGATTTTCCAAAAGATTTCACGTGACTTGTACCAAGCAGCTAAAGCAGGTGATCCTGATCCAGCGAACAACGCTCAATTACGGCTTGTAATCGATAAGGCACACGCGGCCAACATGCCTAAGAAAAATATTGACCGTGCTATTGCTAAAGCTTCAGGTATTGGTGGAGCTAAGTTCGAAGAAGTTACTTATGAAGGTTATGGACCAGGTGGGGTAGCAGTAATGGTTTCTGCTCTTACTGATAACAAGAACCGGACTGCATCTGCTGTTCGTTCAGCATTTAGTCACTCTGGCGGTTCATTAGGTGCTAGTGGATCAGTTTCATACATGTTCGACCGTAAGGGATTAATCGAAATTCTCCGTGATGGTCTTGATAAGAGCGAAGATGATATGTTAATGGATGCTTTAGATGCTGGAGCTGAAGATATGAAGGCAACTGAAGAAAAGTTCCAAATCTTCACAGATCCAAGTAACATGACAGATGTTCGTGATGCTCTTCAAGAACAAGGCTACGAATTAGATACTGCCGAAGTTACCATGATCCCTCAAAATCGGACAGAGGTACCTGCAGATAAGGCAAAGCAATACCGTCATTTGATTGATGAATTAACAGAAAACGATGATGTTGCTGATATTTACGAAACTGGTATTTTACCAGACGAAGATGACGATGAAGAATAATTCAATCATTGTTATTAAGAGGTTAAAAAGCAAAACGCTTTTTAACCTCTTTTTTAGTTTTAAATTTTTTAATGCATTTTTAGAATTTATCCGTATTTAAATAATAGGGAGGTTAAAATATGCCGAGTTTTGAAGAAGAATTAATAAGAATGATTCGCAAGCAACCGAGTGACCTATACATCTTACCCCATGATAGGTATTATCAATTATCCTTAGCGATAAAGGGGACCCTATTTCCTTTTAAACAGGTTACGCGTGATTATGGTCAACGTTTTATCTCATACTTAAAATATTGCGCCAATATGGCAGTTAGTGAGCATCGACGACCCCAGCTAGGCGCTTTTAAATTTACTTATGCTCACCAAAAGATCAATTTACGCTTATCAAGTGTTGGTGATTATCAAGGGAGGGAATCATTAGTTATTCGCTTTATATATCCCCTTAATGATATTAGGTTTAATTTTTTAGTTCCTCATCAATGGGAAATATTACAAAAGTACCGTCAACAAAGAGGTTTGATTCTTTTTGCCGGGCCAATGGGGGCTGGTAAAACAACTACCATGTATCAGCTTGCTCGACAGCTATTGCCGAAACAAATTGTATTAACAATTGAGGATCCCGTAGAAATTGATCATCCGGGATTTATCCAATTGCAAGTAAATGAATTAGCGGGGATGGACTATGAAAGTTTATTAAAATTGGGATTACGGCATCGCCCAGATGTGTTTATCATTGGAGAAATCCGTGATTCACAGACAGCGGCTATGTCAGTTCAAGCCGCATTAAGTGGTCACTTAGTTTTGGGAACTATCCATGCTCGAAATGCTTATGGCGTTGTTTCTCGTCTTCAACAATTAGGGACAGATTCTTATTATCTTCAGCAAGTATTAACGGCGGTATCTTATCAGCGTTTAATTCCGTTGATGAATGGAGAACAAGCCATCTTATGTGACCTATTAAATCGACATCAATTTAGTGATTTGCTTAGTGGCACCAAGAAAGGAGGAATGTCTAATGAATGGTCAAAAGCTCTTCAGCAGGCTGTGGAAAATGGCGAAATTACGGAGAATACTGCACGTCAATACCAACAAGGTTAAATTCAATCATCAGCAACAAGCAGATTTTTTCCTTTTATTAGCAGATTTGTTAAGTGTTGGCTTTTCTGTCAAAGAAGCGCTTGGTTTTATCAAGACTGTCAATCCGAAACTAGCCCATTGGATTGCTTCTATAGATAAACGAATGCAAAAGGGAGCGAGTTTTGCCCAGAGTCTACAGCAAGAAGTAAAAGATGATTTGTTTTATCAGTTACTATTAGCAGAAAAGCATGGTAATTTAACAAAAACATTGAGTGAAGTAGGAAAGATACTTACAGCACGAGAACAGCAACGAAAAAAATTATTTAGTCTCCTACAATATCCGCTAATTCTTTTAGGGATGCTAGGGGTGGTGATTTGTGGGTTAATTTTGTTTGTTTTTCCAGAATTGAAAGTCTGGCAAAGCGAGAGGCAAACTTTGCCGCTAATTCACATGATTACGTTAGGAGCAACGTATCTTTTTACCATTATCTTTATTAGCGCTGTATTTCAGGGGCTAAGATGGCATCAAATGAATAAGGAACAACGGCTAATTAAGATCTGCGCCATGCCGATAATCGGAAAATGCTATTGTTATTATTTTCAATATTATTTAACTAGTATATTAGGATCAATGTTGCAACAAGGATTATCGTTGGCTGAAATTTGTGAAATTACCCAGAGCTTTGATAGAAAATCAATTCTTTATATTTTTGGTAACAAAATAATGACTACTATTCAACATGATGGAGATATTTCAAAAGTGGTGGCTACCTACTCTTTTCTTCCTAATGAATTAATTGTTTTTATGAATAAGGGGGCGACCAGAGAAAATATGGGACGGGACTTAATTGTTTTCGCGAATTTAAAATTTAAGGCCCTTACAACTGCAATTGAACATTTATTGATTTTTGTTCAACCAGTTATCTTTAGCATTATTGCAATCATAATTGTTATTTTATATCTTAGTATCTTATTGCCAATCTATCATTCATTCCAAGGAGTTTATTAATGAAAATTTTAAAGAAAAAACAATCAGGCTTCACCTTGCTCGAAATGTCAATCGTCTTATTTATTATTAGCCTACTAGTATTGATTATGCTGCCCAATCTCTCTCAACAGCGAAAGCATGCTAATAGTATTCATGGAAAAGCGATGACATCCGTAATTCAGACCCAAATCGATGCATATGAAAATGAAAATGGAACTGATAATGTCAGTTTAGAAGAGTTGAATAAAGCAAATTACCTGACTGATGCGCAAGTCCAGCAGGCCCATCATGAAAAAATTGTAATTGTTGATGGAAAGGCAATTCAGCGATGAATTTTCGTGAAGAAGGGTTTACGTTTCTCGAAGCAATTATTGTTTTAGGAATAACGGCCCTCCTTTTACTAATTACGATTCCAAATTTTACAAAAACGCGTCAAAAACTAGCTGAAGAACAATTTTGGCAATCATTGCGTCAAGATTGGCAGTGGGCGCAATTAAAGTGTGAGAGTAAACATCAATTTGTTGTAATTCGCCACGACAAAAATAACGAAATGATTACTTTTCGTATAAATGATCAAACGAGAGAGACAAAAGAAATCCTTATTCCCTCAACACTGAATGTTGAGTGGTTTGGTGAACTTTATCTTACGCCAAATGGCTATACGCGCCCCTGTACCCAGCGTTTTAAATCATTAATCGATGGTCACTATTACTACATGAAGATTCAATTAGGATGGGGAGGATACCGAATTGAGAAACGCTAAAGTAAAAGCATTTATGATGGCAGATAGTTTAATTAGTTTATTTATTGTAGCGATGGGGATAAATTTATTTTTTATTTGCGAAAAACAATTGTGGTTACAAAATAGAAATCTTCAGCTAAAAATGGCCGCAACGAGGTTAGGAAAAGAGGCTAGTGATTTATATGCGGTTAAAAAGCAATCAGTTATTTTAAGCCGTGGTGATTTAACCGCAAAAGCAACGGTCCAAAGGGTGGTTGTTTATAATAATGATCGATGCCTTTGTCGGGTTGAAAAATGAAGAAGGGGGCCTTTACTTTAGTAGAAGCGACTTGCGCATTAATTATTTCTTCATTAGTGATTATCAATATAAGTTTAGTTACTACTAGTATGAGACAAGTAGGTAAAATGAATTTAGAATCAACGATCACTTGGCATTTGTTTTTACGGGAATTAGAATCGGTCAATCATCGTTTTGAATTAATGGAGGTTCGTGATAATTGGTTATTGCTATATAGTCAGACAACTGATCAAAAGTATGAATTAAGAGAAAACCATGCTCTATACCTAACGTGTCAAAATAAAGGTGGTTATATGCCATTGTTAGATAACATTAAGAATCATGAATGCTCGTTTAAGCAACTTGATTCCCAACGCGTATTAATTAAAGTGACAAGGAAGGATGGAGAGAAAGCAAGTGCAATTGTTAAGTTTTATCCACCAAAATAAAAAAGAGGGTTCTATTTTATTTGTAAGTATTGCCGTTCTACTTATAATTAGTTCAGTTTTATTGTTTCAATATCGATATTATCAAAATTATCAGGAAATGGGACGAGACCTTTGTTCAATTTATATTAATAAAATAAAAGATAATCTAAGAGGTCAATGAGAGTGTTATCTTGAATTTGCTAGGAATAATAGTTAAACTAATAAGGTAATGATTGTATTATTTGGAGGCGACTAGCACTGACACAGAAAACACCACAGCAATTATTTGAGCTTTTTGATAAGGCCACTGAAATTTTACAAGCAGCGTTAAATTGTTCGTATTTAGATGCGCTATTAGAAAACGCAGAAAATATTATTGACAATAATACTGTTCGTGTTGATGACGGTGTTCCTGATGAAAAAACTGTAAATGAATTGCAGAAAATATACCAAGAATTAAATTTACAAAATGTGAAGCCAGAAATTATCCGGCAAATTATCCAGCTGAGTTTTTTGAAAGTAATTCGAAAAGACGCAATTCAGGCTAATCATCAAATGACTCCTGATACAATTGGCTTAATCATGGCTTTCTTAATTGAAAAGGTTACAAAAATCAAGGAGATTAAGACTGTTTTTGATCCAGCCGTTGGGACAGCTAATTTATTAACGACTGTGATGAATCAGCTTAAAGTAAATGGAGATAAAGACATCGTTGGTTACGGAATAGATAATGACGAAGATATGTTGGGAGTTGCGAGCGTAAGTACAGAATTACAACACCTTAATGTAAAGTTGTACCATCAAGATGCTGTAACTGCTTTAGATATTTCTCAATGTGATTTAGCTATTTCTGATTTGCCAATTGGTTACTATCCGCTTGATGAAAATGCCAAAAACTATCAAACACGGGCTAAAGAGGGTCATTCATATGTTCACCATTTGTTGATTGAACAATCTATGAATTATCTTAAGCCCGGTGCATTTGGGGTATTCTTAGTGCCTAGTAGCTTATTCCAAACTAAAGAATCACAATCATTTGTTAAATGGATTCAGTCTGTTGCCTATTTACAAGGACTTATCAATTTGCCAGCAGAACTTTTTGCTAATCCGAATGCGCAAAAATCAATTTTGTTATTGCAGCGCCAAGGTGGAGATAGCAAACAAGCAGTTAAAGTTTTGTTGGGTGAGTTTCCTTCATTTAAGGATAAAGCAAAATTTGCTTCATTCATGGATGATATCAGTAAATGGGTAATAACGAATTTACGTTAAAGGAGAAAAGTCAATGTCAAAAACAATTGCAGTTAACGCTGGTAGTTCAACACTTAAATTCAAATTATTTGATATGCCAAGTGAAGAGGTAGTAGCTGAAGGTACGATTGAACGTATTGGTGAAAAGATGGGCCATGCTAAGATTAAGTATGGTAATGGTCAAAAGCATGAAGAAGATAAGCCATTTGTTGATCATGCTGCCGCAGTTAATTATTTGTTAGATAAGTTAATTGAATTAAAGATTGTGGCAAGCTATGATGAAATCACAGCAGTAGGTCACCGAATTGTTGCCGGTGGAGAATTCTTTAAGGATTCAACAATTATTGATGATGATGTTATTAGCAAGATTGATGAATTGTCAGAATATGCTCCACTCCATGAGCCGGCAGAATTGGTTGGTATTAAAGCTTTCCGTAAAGTATTGCCTAATGCATTTGCGGTTGCTGTTTTTGATACATCATTCCATGTTGATATGCCAGAAATGAATGCATTGTACAGTGTGCCTTATGATTGGTATGAGAAGTATGGTGCGCGTAAGTATGGTGCTCACGGTACCAGTCACCGTTACGTATCTGCACGTGCTGCGGAAATGTTAGGCAAGCCAGTTGAAGAACTTAAATTAATCACCATGCATATTGGAGCAGGTGCATCAATCACTGCCGTAAAGAATGGTAAGTCATTCGATACGTCAATGGGCTTTACGCCTGTTGCTGGAATAACAATGGCAACTCGGTCAGGGGATGTTGATCCATCCTTAATTGCTTTTATGCAGGGTAAACTAAACTTATCCTCAGATGAGATGATTGATATTTTGAACCATAAGTCTGGTTTGCTTGGTATTTCTGGTATCTCACCAGATATGCGTGATATTCTTGCAGCTGCTGAAAAGGGTGACGACCGAGCACAACTTGCATTAGATATTTATGTTAACCGCATTGTCCGTTACATTGGAGCATATATTGCTGAAATGGGTGGCGCAGATGCCATTGTCTTCACTGCCGGTGTTGGTGAAAACAGTGTTCCAGTACGAAAGATGATCACAGATAAGCTTGACTACTTTGGCATTAAGATTGATCAAGAAAAGAACGACTGCCATGGTGTTGAACGTGATCTTTCTGCTGATGATGCAAAGATTAAGACATTATTAATTCCAACTAACGAAGAATTAATGATTGTTCGTGACATTGAACGTTTAAAGAAAAATAACTAATTACTAAATAATTCGCCAAAAGATGACTAGTTGACAAGAAATGTTTGTCTCTAGTCTCTTTTTATTTTAGAATTTAAGATAACTATATTGCCTTTTTAAGAAAGAAGATTCTCTATGAAGTTTTGCACGTCAGATACTCATTTTTTTCATGATAGTCTCCTTGGTACAAATAAATTTGCACCAAGGCCATTCAATAATGTCAATGAGATGAACCAAACGATTATTAATAATTGGAACGATAAGGTTGGTGAAAATGATATTGTTTATCATTTAGGAGACGTTGCTCTGTACTTTACTAAACCTCAACGAAATGCCTATCAAGCAATCCTTGAGGTGTTATTACAATTACATGGACACTTAATACTGATAAAAGGCAATCATGATAATCGGGCCCTTTTTAAATATCTAGAAAGTAATAATTATGAGTTTAATGGACTTCCTAAATTTCAGTTTCATGATGTGGGAGTACTATTAAAATATAATCACCGTCAGTATTATTTAACTCATTATCCTCTTATGTTAGGAATAGCACCGCAAATTATTAACCTTCATGGCCATATTCACCACTATTCTGTTCCCATTAAAGAAAATATAAATGTAGGCGTGGATGCTCCCGAATTAGACTATCTTGAAAATAAGCCTAAATTTGGAGCTCCGCTGAATTTTCATGAAATAGAAGAAATCGTAGCGCAAAAAGCTATGAAGTATCTAGGACAAAAATAATCAAAAGAAGGTGGAAAAGATGAATAGAGCTAAGATTCAAGATTATATTGATCAGCGTGAAGAGCAACGATCTTTAATCTATCATATTGAAAAAAAAGACCAGACACATTTTACCGTTAATGGACATCCCTACGAATTAGTAAAGGACTACCGTGACGGTTTTAATTCAGAAAAATTCGCAGAACGATTTAGCAGTGTTCTGAGTAAATATGACTATATCGTTGGAGATTGGGGATATGACCAATTACGCTTAAAAGGTTTTTATAATGATGATAATCCCTTATTTGAACCAGAATTGGGTGCTGATACGATTGAGGATTATTTATTTGAGTATTGTAATTTTGGCTGTGCGTATTTTATCCTTCACAATGATGATGTTTGTATTCCACGGCACAGTTACCGTCAGCGTCGAAAGAAAACTACGCCAGTCATTCATGAACGGCGACGGCAGGTTAAACAACCGAACGTGCGTCAACGGCATAATCAGCGTGCAGAACGTGTAAAAAACGGTCATCGGCAAAAATTTGTGATTCATCAACGAAAAAAGAGGAGCTAAGGCAAACGATGAAAGATTATCAAGGATATTTTATTGATTTAGATGGGACGACTTATAAGGGCAAAAAGCAAATTCCAGCAGCCGGAAGATTTATCAAACGACTACAAGATGCCAAGAAAGAGGTCTTGTTTGTAACAAATAATAGTACCAGAACGCCAGATTTTGTCGCTGAAAACCTCCGTGAAAATCATAATATTAATGTTACGGCGGAAAATATATACACAACAGCAATCGCAACTGCTGACTATTTACGGTCAATGGCGCCGATAAAAAGTAAAATTTATGTTATTGGTGAGTCAGGATTAAAGTTGGCTTTAGAAAAGCGAGGGTTTATCTTGACTGATGATCAACCTGAATATGTTGTTGTAGGATTAGATACGAAGGTTACTTATGAGAAGCTTGAAAAAGCAGTCTTGTTAATTCGAAATGGCGCTAAATTTATTGGGACCAATGCTGATAGTAATTTGCCTAATGAACGAGGGATGGTTCCCGGAGCAGGTTCGATTGTAAAGCTAGTAGAATATGCAACTCAAGTGAAACCTGTGATGATTGGTAAACCAGAAGCAATAATTATGAAAATGGCACTTGAAAGAGTTAAATTGCCTAAAGAAAGGGTAATTATGGTCGGCGATAACTATCATACTGATATTGAAGCAGCAATTAATGTTGGAATGGATAGTTTATTAGTTTATACTGGTTTATCGCGTCCAGAAGAAGTTATAAAAGAAAAAATCCAGCCAACATATAAGGTGAATAATCTTGATGAATGGGAAATTTGAATTTATTCAGTGGGGAAGAGCAATCTTATTGACACTACTTAGTTTAGTTGTTGCAATTAGTATTGCTCTTTTTATCGTTATTAATATCTCACCTTTTTTTATAACAATTCCTAAGCACCTCCTAGGATTATCTGCCTCTGAATTAATAGCTGATTATGGAAGTGTCATTAAATATATCCAGCTTCCGACCCAGCGAGTCCTCGAACTAAGATATTTACCAATTGCCCCTTCTGCAGTTCACCATTTTGAAGACGTAAAACATTTGATTTTATTGAATGAAGCTGTGATGGTGGTTTCGCTCCCGTTGTTAGTGTTTAGATTGAAAAAACAAAAACGGCAAAATCAGCTCTGGCGCCTGATTTTACCGTTTCAGATGTTATTTATTTTATTGCTCTTTAGTGGGTTTATGGGGATAACAAATTTCGATGTCCTTTTTATTAAATTTCATTATCTTTTCTTTAGCAATATGGATTGGCTATTTGATCCACGAACAACGCCAATCATATTGTTGATGCCTGAAAATTTTTTTACAGTACTATTTGGATTATGGTTAGGATTTATATTGATAATCTTACTTTTGATCTGGGGATGGATAAAGCTTATGTTAAGCATCTTCTTTAACAAAACGCGAACGTAATGCTCCGACAACGGCTGGGATTAACGTAACCACAATAATTGCAAGAATGATGACAGAGAAGTGTTCTTGAACGAACGGAAGATTACCGAAGAAGTAACCACATCCACAACAAAGTGCTACCCAGATAACACAGCCAATTACACTATAACGAATAAATTGCTTGTAGGGGAAACCAGAACCTGCTGCCGCAAATGGAGCAAATGTTCTAATGATCGGAATAAAACGGGCGAGAATAATAGCCGGCGCACCATGCTTTTCAAAGAAGGCTTCGGCACGTTCTAGACTATCTTTATCAATCAATTTACCAAAAAGTGAATGATTAGAAAGACTTTTACCAATCTTATGACCAATTAAAAAGTTAAGGGAGTCTCCACCCAAACAGGCGCATAAGAAAATAAAAATAAAAATCCAAATATTAAGATGATAACGTGGGTCAGCAGCTAGTGCACTTGCAGCAAAGAGAAGGGAATCTCCAGGTAGAAATGGCATTATGACTGCACCAGTTTCAATAAATATAATAGCGAATAAAATTAAATAAGTTGCATCGCCGAATTGATTAACAATCTGAATTAGATGAACATCAATGTGTAATATAAAATCAATAAGAGTTGCCAAAGTAATTCTCCTTTGTGTAATAAGATAATACTGTTAAAGTGTAGCAAGATAGAAAAATGTTGTGAAGGGGCGTTTAAAACTTTTAATAATTTTTGAAAAATATATTTATTGTAAGTATAAATTAGTTGTGTGAGACTAGTTCATTCATAGTCAATGACGAAAGGATCATTGCACCCTTTTTGAAAAGGCTGAATAACGTTTATTATCATAAGAATGGTAAAGCAAACGAAAAAAATAAATAAAAATCAAAAAAAGTGTTGACGAGGGAGTGAAATCCATGTATAGTAGTTATCGTTGTCAAAGCAGTTAAGTGCTGTTGAGATGGTTAACAAAAAGTTAAAAATAATTGTTGACATCTACTTGATGACATGATATATTAATAAAGTTGCTGATTGAGTTATCAATCAAAAAGAAATTCAAAATTAATTAAAATTTCTTCTTGACAAGCTAATCTAATATATGTTATAATAACAATGTTGATTGGCTGCTTGATTGGCCAACAGGTAGACCTTTGAAAACTGAACAAAGTTTCGACGAATCAAATGTGTAGGGTCTTCAATCACGATGTGATTTGAA
>NZ_CANCWY010000008.1:0-67374 GCF_947381695.1 Limosilactobacillus sp. DJ3M12
GACAAGGTAACTGTTAAGGATCCAAGTCACTTAACTGATGATGAAAAGAATCAAGTTAAGAACAACGTCGATAATGCTAACAAGGATAAGTTCCCAGCAGGCACTAAAGTTACAGTAGGCGATGACGGTACCACCACAGTAACTTACCCAGATGGCTCCAAGGACACCATTCCAGGAAGTGACCTAGTTCGTCAATCAACCGACGCAGATAAGACTACTCCAAGTGTTCCAGAAACCAAGGTACCAGTAACGAATCCAAGTCACTTAACTGATAGTGAAAAGGACCAAGTCAAGACTAATGTAACTAATGCCAACAAGGATACTCTTCCATCAGGCAGTCAGATTACAGTAGGTGATGATGGAACAGCAACCATAACATACCCAGATGGCTCCAAGGACACTATCCCAGGCAGAGATTTAATTAAAGGTATTTCTGGAAATAAGCATGATTCAAATTCTTCTAGTGGATCTAATGGGACTATTTCTAATACTGATGATGAAACCAGTGGTGACACTGTCAATAATGCAGAAAGTATGAATGGAAATACAGCTAAGAGTGGTAGCAAGAATAATAGCTTAAAGACATTACCACAAACAGGAACTAAAGATGTTACGATTTTAGAAATATTAGGGCTGTTTTTAAGCTTATTCGGACTACTCGGATTAAAGAAGAAGCATCACGAAGAATAATGATCATAGATTAATCAAAGAAATTGGAATTTGCTATAACTGATGTGAGATTATCATCTGATTAGGTCATAGTCTTTATTTGAATCAAGATTTTAGATCGTTAGTAAAAAGTAATAAGCATGATTGTAACCCATTCGTCTTTATGGTGTTACATATGCTAGAATTTTTGACTCTTTGTCAAATTTGTTGAAATAGAACCAGGTGGTCACTAAAAATTGAAGTTAGGGGCTGTGACATAAGTCCCTAATAATAAACGGAGTTGGATGAAATCTTCGGATTTCATTCAGCTCCGTTTTCCTTTTTAGATCTAAACGCAGTGCACATGATGCCATTGAGCAAGTTTTAGAATATCTAGATTCTGACTATCAATGGGTGATCGATCTTGATATTGAGAAGTATTTCGACACGGTAAATCATGATAAGTTAATTTCAACTTTGGACAAACGTTAATTCCACTTATTATTGAAATGGAGAAATGGGGAAGAATATATAACACTATAAATTTAGAATAAAATTAAAAAATGATGTGAATTTTTATTGACTTCTAATTATGGCTATAATAAGATCTTACTATTAATTAAAACGAAAGCGAGAACAGATTAATGTCATTTACTACTAATGTACACGTAAATATTATTATTATTCGGATCATTAATTAGATGATGCGAATAATTAGTGCTGTTCGTATCACTATACTAGGGATGTGAACAGTGATATTGGTAGAGACATTTCTGTCGGCCAGCTGACTGTTCAACAGTTAGCTGGTTTTTTTTTTATTGAAGGGATGTGGAAAAAATGGAAAGTGAAATTAAGACTAAGTGATAATAGATCGTAAATTAAATTGAAATGAGAGGTAAATACTATGGATAGTACAGTAACTAACACCCCGCAGACAAACAGCAAGCATAATGTAAAACGTGATCCTGTCAAGACAGTAATTTTGGCTTCGATGATGGGAACGGCAATTGAGTTTTTCGATTTTTACGCTTACGGGACTGCATCTGCTGCCTATTTTCCCAAAATTTTCTTTCCGCAAATGACCCCTTTACTCGCAACACTTTTAAGTTTGTTGACTTTTGGAGTAGCCTTTGTAGCACGCCCGGTAGGTTCCTTCCTCTTTGGACATTATGGTGATCGTTTAGGACGCAAGAAAACACTTGTGGTCTCACTTTTAGTAATGGGAGTGGCGACAGTAGCCATTGGTTTCATTCCTAGCTATCAAGTTATCGGCGTTTGGGGAGCATTGTTACTTTGCCTTTGTCGGTTTGTCCAAGGAATCGGGCTTGGTGGTGAATGGTCCGGGGCTGTATTAGTAGCTACTGAAAATGCTCCGGCTAACAAGCGGGCATTATATGGTGCATTTCCGGAAGTGGGAGCACCAATCGGATTCTTCATATGCAATGGCTTATTTTTTGCTTTAGAACGGGTACTAACACCAGCGCAAATGATGACGTTTGGTTGGCGAATTCCTTTTTGGGCCTCGGCTGTTTTAGTCGTTATAGGGTTATATGTCCGACGTCGTTTACAAGAAACACCTTTGTTTAAGTTGGCTCAAGAACGTGATAACACAACTGCTTCGCCTCTTCGTGAAGTATTCAAATCTAATTGGCGTGAAATCTTAAAAGGAACTTTCATCATGGGAGCAACCTATGCACTATTCTTTACATTAACAACCTGGTCATTATCATATGCTACAACAGCTTTAGGTTTTACCTCTTCGGAATTTTTATTATTATTAATGGGTGCAATTGCTGAATTCGCTGTTTTGATCATGTTAACTTCTGTATTAGCAGATCGTGTTGGTCGGAAAAAAGTTCTATTAACTGCGTCAGTAGCACTAGTTGGCTATTCCTTGGTATTCCCATATTTCCTTACAGGACAACATAACTTAGTTGGCGTTTTACTCTTCTTAGGACTAGGATTCTTAGTAATGGGCACTCTTTATGGTCCAGTCGGCGCTGTTTTGCCTGAACTGTTCCCAACCAGAGTTCGCTATTCTGGTGCAGGAATTACTTACAACTTAGCTGCAGTGGTTGGGGCAGCCGTTGCTCCAACTGTAACAACTTGGTTAATTGCTAATTATGGATTACATTCGGCCGGATATTATATGCTAGTTTTATCAGTACTAGCAGTTATTTCTTGGTTATTGACAAAAGAAACAAAGGATATGGATTATACTAAATAATATCTTGTTTAGAGTAATTAGTGAGAAAACTTACTGATTATAGCTATTAGATAAAAATTTATGTCCCCGTTAAAAAAGATGATGCAAAAACTTTGGTCCAGTCATAAATAATGATATAAAGCCACTAGTAACACATATTAAATGATACTAGTGGCTTTATTATTTACATTGGTTGTCCAGTTGAGATTTCAAAGCCAGCTGTTACAGGAATTACTTCTCCCGTGATTGCACTAGCAGCTGGGCTAGCCACAAAATAAATTGCAGCGGCGACTTCTTCGGGTTCAACAATCCGATTTAATGGACTGTTTTTTGCGAATTTTTGTTTATCTTGGTGAAAAAGCGGGGTATTAGTCGGACCAGGTGCAACAACATTTACGCGAATATTATTTTTACCGTAATCAATTGCCATTGCCCGAGTCATGTTAATAATTGCTCCCTTGGCGGCATTATAAGCAACCATTGCTCGATCACCAGCCATTCCTGAGACAGAGGAAATATTAACGATACTACCATGATCTTGTTCAATCATTGTTGGCAAGAAGGCTTTGCTAACGAGGAAAGTTCCCTTAACATCAACATCAAAGATTTTATCCCAATCTTCTTCACTTGTTTCATGAACCTCGCCGTGAATAACGATTCCTGCATTATTGATAATCGCATCAACGGTTTTAAATTTATTGAGGGTTATTTGCTTAGCATGTTCAACCTCACTTGATTTACTAATATCGGCTTGAATAAAAGCAACTTGTGTCGGGGAATACGTTTCGCCTAATTGTTGTTTAACTTGCATCCCCTTTTCGGTATCACGACCGATAAGTACCGTATTCCATCCATTTTTAAGAAAAATATCAGCAGTGGCAAGACCAATCCCAGAGGTTCCACCACTAATAACAACTGTTTGCATATATAAAACTCCTCTCTAAGCTTTTCTCTAATTATGGCATTTTTGGTCAGATTTAGCTATTTATTAGAAAAGTCCTTATAATAAAATAAGGATAAGGAGGAAACGCAATGAATACAGCAACCTTAGAAGCACTTCAAAATTGGCTTCATGGACGTGGCTATACATTAGAACAAGTAGACGCACAACTAATTCTTAAATATCATGGACAAGAACGAGCAGTCATTACGCCACCTGATCGCTATCAAGTGAAAGACCTTGACCTGAATTTTAATGACTGGGTTGAGCTTAATAAGTGTATTCGCAATATTCGCCATTATTTAGCTAGTAACGAATAGAAAGCCTTTTCTTTGGCAAGAATACTTCCTCGTGATAGAGTTATTCATGAAGGGAATGTAGTCCAAGGAGGGATAGTCATGATAAGAGTTGGAATAATTGGTGCTTCTGGAATGGCAGGCAGTGCAATCTATAAATTAGCATCGACGAAAAAAGATTTGAATGTAACTGGAATTGTTCGAAATGAGAGTAAGGCCAGAAAGATCCTTGGTGATGATGCCAATTTGATCAGTGGTGATATTTTTGCCTTAAGTGATAGTTTGTTGTCGCGGTTTGATGTAATTGTTGATGCATATGGTACTAGTCCAGAGAATGCGGATCGGCAAGTAAGACTGGCTGAGAAATTAGTAGTTTTAGCCCGAAAACATAAAATCCGTTTAATTTTCATCCTCGGTGCCGGAAGCCTTAAAACTGGTAAGGATAAGCATCTATTTGTTGATGATATTGAAAAGATGCCTGGTGCTGAGACATGGATTAATACACCCCGCCAGCAGTTAAAAGAATTACAGTATCTTGAAACTATTTCTGATATTGACTGGCTAGGAATTTCACCATCGGCAGTATTTGAAGCTGGGGTTGCGACTAATTATATTCTTGGTCAGGATGAATTATTATTTAATGAACAAAATGAATCAAAGGTAACTGCAGGAACAATGGCAAAGTTAGTGGTCAATGAAATTTTAGCACCACGCCACCATCGTGAACGAATTACCGTTGTTGATGCAGAATAGTTATTGGAACTATAAAAGGCATGAGAACGCAAATCAATTCTCATGCCTTTTAATATTAGTCAACTAATTTTCCAATAATTGGAAGTTTTGAAACCGGTGAACACTTTTTGGCTGCTTGTTGATAGGTGACATCTGATAAATTATGGCCGAAAACATTACCGTGGATTTCTGCGCCTTTCCATTCTGGAACTTCAGAAACATCATAAACATTTCCACGCACCCCGATATATGCTGGACGACCTTCTTGCCCATTATATTGCGCTAATTCATTGTGAGTAAATGACCGCATAATAATCCCTCCCATAAAGAAGCTGGGAATTGACTCGGCCTCTTCCTGTATGAGTGTAATGAGATATGAAAATAGATGACAAGTTTATTCGTTATCCTATCACCACTATAACACGAAAATGGTAATGACATCGGAAATTCAATTTATTCAGTTGCTAAGTTTGCAGCAGGGCTTTTGACTGAGACTTTCACGAGCATTCCTGCAATGATAGTTAGGATCGTAACGAGGAATGGGAAAAATGCCCAAGGAATGAAACTTAATGGATTGATTTGTAAGGTACTAGCGATGAATACCCCAGAAACACTCCATGGGACAATTGCGTTGACTGCGGCTCCTGCATCATTGAGAATCCGGGTTAAATCAACCCGCTTTAAGCCTAATTTGTCAAATGATGGGAGAAATGATTGCCCGGGAAGAATAATTGCAAGGTAGTGTTCCCCAACAAGGAGGTTAACCCCAATACAAGTAAGAGCTGTGGAGAATGTTAACCGACCAGGTGTCTTTACAATCCCAGTTAAGTGATTGATGATAGCGCTAATAATATTGAACTTGATCAATAAGCCACCTAAAGCAAGCGCGAAGATAATTAAGGCTAGAGAAGTAAGCATACTAGAGATACCGCCTTTAGAAAGCAATGTATCGATTGTTTTATCACCGGTATGGGAGACGTAACCAGTCATGATGGTATTAGTAATCGTCGTGAGGCTGGTTTTAGGTGCATGAATCCAGCCAAGTATGACCGCGAAGAGTGAGCCCAGACCAAGGGAAGGGATAGCAGGAACTTGGAAAATGGCTAATACGATTAGGAGCAGAACTGGGAGAAGAGCCCATCCAGAGATCCAGAACCCACTTTGTAGCCCGGCCATCATTTGGTGAACGGCGCCTAAACTAACATTTTTGGAGTTTAACCCTAAGAAAGTGTAAAGAATAAGACAAATTGCCCAGGCAGGAATATCGGTGGTGAGCAGGGATTTAATATGCTTGTAGATACTAATTTCACCAACACTGGCGGCAAGGTTTGTTGTTCCTGAAAGCGGGGAAATATTCGAACCACAAAAGGCCCCTGAAACAATTACCCCCGCAGTTAAACCGGGGTTAATTTTAAGAGTTGCGCCAATGCCAATAAAGGCGATTCCCATTGTTGATACAGTAGTAAATGAACTTCCACAAGCAACCCCAACAAGGGTACAAACAATAAAAACTGTTGGTAAGAAGAACTTTACAGAAATAATCTCAAACCCAAAGTACATAATTGTTGGAATAGTTCCTGAGAAAATCCAGGTAGCAATTAAGACGCCGATAGAAAGAAAGATAATGAGAGGGTCAACACCGGCTCGCAAACCATGACGCATTCCCCCCATCACGGTATCCCATTTAAATCCACGAATTCGCCCGTAAACAGCAAGCAAAACAAATGAAATAAATAATGGGGCTTGCGGTTCTTGGTGCTTAAAAATAATAGGGTAGCCTAAGATGCATAAAATAACGCCAAGAATAAGTAAACTTTCAGTAAAACCAATCACTGGCTCAGGACTATTTTTTGATTTGTTAATAGTTTTCATTGTGTAATTCTCCTTATTTTTTAATAAAAAAATACCAACTAGATCAGCGGCATTTGCTTAATCTAGTTGGTATTACGGTAGTATAAAAACTCGCGGAAAACTACACGCCCTTACTAGATCAATGTACCTAGCAAAGGACTCATTAAAACAACCCTGCTTAGGTACGAACACCGCTGTCCGTACCTAAATGAGTACAGACAATTATGCACGGTAAGCATAGTTGTTATAATACTTGGTTGAAGTTAATGAGTGTTGAATCATGTTAGTCGTTCCTTTCAAGTTAAGTTATAATTATTAAAACATTCTAATTTGATTTTGTCAAACTCTAATTTTAAAATTCGCCAGAAATATCCTTATCAGAAAATGAATGAGGGTCGGGGACAAAAGAAATATCAGTGTCAATTATTCCAAATTTTTCTCGCATTACATTTTCGATGTGCTCTGATAATTGGAAACTTTTGAGGATCGTCATTTTAGCGTTAACCATCACGGAAGCATCAAGCGTGACCACATTTCCGTTATAGTGAGCTTTTAGTTCGACAACTTTTACAACGTGTGGAATATTGGTGATTGTTTGGCGGTATTCCTGTTCAGCCCGCGGATCAAAGTAGTCGGTTAAGTTAAGACTGCTTTCAAAGAAAATTTTTAGTCCAGAATACAGAATGAAGAAACCAACGACAATACTGGTAGCACCATCAAGCCAACGAAGGTTAAAGAGGAGAGCACCGCCAATTGAAATCAAAGTTCCAATACTGGTGAAAGCATCACTCAGGCTATCTTGGGCAGAAGCAAGCAACGCGGCGTTTTTTAATTTAAGCCCTGTTTGGCGATTCATATACCAAACAACTAACATAATAACTGACGCGATTCCGGCCCCAATCAATGCGACTGGTTGGGGAACCACCCGACTTGCAGGATCGAGTAGACTTTTAATGCCATCGATGATAACGCTTAAGGCAATCGCAACCATAACGACCGCTGTGACAAGGGAAAAAATTGTCTCATAACGCCAACGAACGAATTGTACTCGCTGGTCAGATCCCATGTGCGCTTGATAATTTCCCGAAGGCAGCCGTGCGCCGATGATATCATCATCATCCACATCCTGAGCAATGTGTAAGCCCATCATCAATAAAAAGGTCGAGATAATTCCCGAAAGGTTGTTAAAGGCATCGGCTCGTAACGTCTGCGATTTACTTATTTCAGCTAACCAGTACTCGATAATTGAAATAACAACATAAGCAATCAAGTTATAGATTAAATGGTGTTGGGAAGCTCGAATCTTTGCTAGTTCATTTGCTTGCGTTTTTTCCCAGTTATTCATTTCTTCGGCTGTATGTCTTTTAAATTTAGTCATTAATTTAAGAACTTCCTTGATTAATAAAATCAGTTTAATTGTAACGCAAAAAATAAAAGCCGAGAAAACGATTTTCTCAGCTTTTACTCAAAATAATAATGAAAATAATTGCTAGGCCCGGTTATTAATTACGTGGGCGCATGTTGCAATAATCAGTCCCATAAAACTTACTACAGCGATCATATTACTCATAATTGACATCATATTGAACAACTCCTTTACATAATTAAAATATTTTTTACAGCACAACTAATTACAGTTGCCTTTTTGGAAAACAAATTATAATGATTGTTTTCCCCTCTCCACCAAGTATTGTAACAGGTCTTAGCAATAGTGACGATAATAATTAGCTAAGCTTTTAATGAGCTTTTCTACGAAAGAAAGGAGTGATTATAAGCAAAATATTATAAGTAACTATCATATGAATTAATAATTTTTAATTATTAAGTCAAATCGAATTATTTCTTTATAAAATTAATCTATTTAGCTAATCTGTTTAATTCTTTTAAGGCTAGAGGAAATTTTGTGAAGCCGTCACTAGTCAAAAAGTGGCCGCCTTTTTCTTTAACTATGAGTTTTGCTCTAATTTTATTAGCGACCACAATGCTATTTTGATAAGGAGCGATTGGGTCATCTTTAGCTGTTATAACGGTAGCTTTAGCAAGTTTAGGGAGTATATGCTCATAATGAGGCCGATCTTTCATAAACTCATCTAATTCAGGATAAGCTGGTAATTCTTTGTCAAATGCTCCCACAAGTAAAAGTCGTGCATCTTTAACATGATGATGTTCAATATAACGAAGGGCGGTAATACATCCTAAACTATGGGCAACAAGGATGAGGTTATCTTGGGGATGAATTTGGTCGTCAACCGCTTGATCCCATTCAGCTTGTTGGGGATTAAAGGGATTTGGTAGCCATATCCGATCAAGGGTAATTACTGGTTTTGCTTCTTCTTCGAGCCATGGAAACCAGTCATCATCACGGGTAGACGTACCATGAATTAAGTATGCGTTCTTCATTATTAAGACTCCTATTTTATAAAGTGTTTCAATATTACCATGCCGATGATTAACAATAAAATGGCAATCGAATTAGTAAGAATTTCATAAGGCTGACCGTGGGCGGCAATTAGTCCCCGGATTAAAGCCATAATTCCTAAGCTTAATAGGAAATCGACCGCAATTCGGCCATGATGTTTTAGCGCGGCAATTATCATTGTCATAAATGAAAAGAAAAAAGACAATGACACGATCCAAAATCTTAAAAATAACATGATCCGTATTCCCATCTTGCATAAGGGGAATCAGCCAAAAAGTTTCCGTAAATAAGATAATAGTTAATAAAATCCCTAGAATTGCTAGTGCGCCGATTGTACATGGACGTAAAATAGGGAGCGAGACAGAAGTCACTTGTGACTTCGTTTTTCGACGCGAAGCTAGCCTCTGGGAGCCCCCGCAAGCAACAATAGGCCTCTAACGTTCGGTTTTGCCGGACATTAGAGGCCATTATTGTACTGCGTATTTGCTTTTTATGAAAGTAACTTAACTTATGTCACAGTCCCACTAATTTATATATTTTTTTCATTCTCTTATACTCCTCAAGAAAACGCTTTAACCTTAGGATAGCAATGGTCAAGAAATTTAGCTAATATTTAACAAAATAATTGTTAAAAATATGCGATACTTAAAGATGAATACTAAAAGGAGGGGCGAGAAATGCGAAAACCCTTTATTGCTGCTAATTGGAAGATGCATAAGAATGTCCAGGAATCGGTTGAATTTGTGGACGCAATTAAAGGAAAACTGCCAGATCCGCAAGAAGTTGAAGTCGGAATTGCGGCCCAAGCTTTTGCATTACCGAGTATGGTTCATGCTGCTGATGATTCAGGATTAAAGATAATCGCGCAAAACGCGGCAGCTGAATATTCGGGAGCTTTCACTGGTGAGATTAGCTTACGAGGTTTAGCTGATGCCGGTGTTTCATACGTAATGTTAGGGCATATTGAACGGCGCCATTTATTCCATGAGGATAATGAGTTGGTTAATCGAAAAGTGTTGGCGGCCCTTCAAATGGGTGTTACCCCGATAATCTGTACGGACGAAACGATGGTTCAAAAAGAAGTCAACGGAGAGATTCATTACGTTTTCCAACAATTAATGAGTGTATTGAGGGGCGTTTCTCTTGACCAAATAAAAAATGTAGTTGTTTCCTATGAACCAAGTTGGGCAGTTGGATATGGTCAGCATGCTAATCCAGTTCTTGCTGAAGAAGGATGCCGTCAAATTCGGCGAACGATTGCTGATAACTATACTTATGAGATTGCTGATAAGATCAGGATTCTTTATGGGGGCAGTGTCAATCCAGATAATATCGGAATGATTATGAACAAGCCGGATGTGGATGGAGTATTAATCGGTCGGGCAAGTTTAGATGTTGATAATTTCTTGCGAATGGTCAATTATCTTAAAAATGATCAAGAAAAATAAAAAAAGTATTTCTCTTTGCCGTCATTTTATGTTATAGTTATTAACAGTTGTTATGGCGGTATTGGTGAAGTTTGGTTAACACACCGGTTTGTGGGTCCGGCACGCGTGGGTTCGAATCCCACATACCGCCCTGACCTAGCGCGATAGCAAAGGATTTTTCCTTTGCCATCGCGTTTTTTTGTATTCTCTGTTTTATGAATTTTAATTGATAACATCCAAGAAAGTAACTTAAAATAGTAAGGTGGAGAAAGAAAAAGGGGCTTTAATTATGAAAAACGTACAAATTGGTGGAACAAGTTGGAAAGTATCGAACGTTGCATTAGGTATTATGCGGATGGGGACGTTAGCAGTGACTAAAGCGATTGATGCCTTAGAAGCCGCCCACGATGCTGGAATAAACTTTATTGATTCAGCTGATATTTATGGCAACGACCCACAGTTAGGACGTGGATCTTCGGAAATCCATTTTGGTGAAGCATTAAAGAAAAGCAGTCTTACCCGTGATGACTTTTACATTCAATCAAAAGGAGGACTTTTTGCGAACGCGGATAATAAAATAACGCGGTATGATTCGTCAAAGAAGCATTTAATTGCTGCTGTTGATGGAATTTTGCAACGGATGGGGATTGATTATCTTGATTCATTTTTGATTCATCGTCCAGACCCTTTAATGGAGCCCGCAGAGATAGCAGAGGCCTTTGACCAACTTCAAGCATCTGGGAAAGTCCGCCATTTTGGAGTATCAAATTTTAACCCGCAACAAATCGCGCTCCTTCAAGCGGCGACAAATCAACGACTTTTGATTGACCAGGTACAGTTTGGCTTAAAGCATACGGGGATGATTGATTTTGGCCTGCATACAAATATGACTGATGATGCTGCAATCAATCATGACGGGGGATTATTAGAATATACGCGTCGTAAACAGATGACGATTCAAACATGGTCGCCTTTCCAGTACGGTACATTTGCAGGGACGTTTATTAATAATGATCAATTCCCCGAGTTAAACGCAATGTTAGAAACTCTTGCACAAAAATATAAGGTAAGTAAAAATGCAATTGCCGTTGCATGGATTTTACGTCACCCTGCGCATATGCAAGTGTTGCTTGGTACCATGACGCCAGCTCATATTATTGACAGTGCTAAGGGGAGCGATATTACATTGACGAGCCAAGAATGGTATGATCTATATCTTGCGGCCGGGAATGATTTGCCATAATGAAAAAAGATTATCTCCAGTTCTATCAGCATATTACAGCTCCTTTTTATCGATACCCGTGGACAATTCCTTTATTACGGGCGGTTAATAAATTTGTTGTGTGGACTATGTACGTTGCTTACATCGTTATATTAGTGTGGGTAGGGAAAAATAATGTCTTGAAAGCAGGACCTTTTCTGCTTATTCCCGGTATTGGCTTTATCCTGCTTTCTTTTATTCGCCAACGAATTGACGCACCACGACCATATGAAGAATTTTCGATTAACCCCTTAATTCTACGTCAAAAAACTGGTGATTCATTGCCTAGTCGTCATGTTTTTTCGGCGACTGTTATTGCGATGTGTGGGTTAAGGTTAAATTTGATTTTAGGAGTGATCTTACTCGTTTTAGCTGTTGTTTCTGCTATTACGAGAGTGATTGGCGGAGTTCATTTTCCTCGTGATGTGGTTATCGGGTTTATTTGTGGCTTTATTTGTGGTTCGTTTTTATTTCTTGTCTAAATTTTAGAAAGGTGTATTTCATGGACAATTCAGTGCTTCAAGATGCAATTTTGAATGGACTTATTAGTACTCAATATCAAGGTAATACGCTGTTAGGTCCGCAATTATTAACCAACAACCAATCATCGACAATTTGGCAAACGTTACGGCACGAATTACTGTCATGTAAAGACTTTACGTGGTCAGTTGCCTTTATTACGTTAGATATGTTAGTCCCCTTTAAGGCAGTGATGGCTGACTTAGCACAGCAAGGAGTACACGGGACCATCATTACCAGTAATTACTTGAATTTTAATCACCCCGCGATGTTTGAAGAATTGCAAAAAATTCCTAATTTAACGGTCAGAATTGCTGATCTTAATGGATTTCATACTAAGGGGTATTTATTTGATCATGGGAAATATCAGACCGTAATTATTGGGAGTGCTAATTTTACACGGTCTGCTTTATTAGTTAATAAGGAGTGGAATTTAAAATTAAGTTCCCGCCAAGAAGGAAGCTTTTTTCAACAACTAACGACGGAATTGGATGCTGTTAAACATGAGAGTACTGTTCTAACGTCAGAGTGGATTGCGGAGTATCGAAAGAATTGGCAACCACCAAAGACTAGGGTGACGCAACCAGAAAAATTAAAACCAATTGAACCTAATCAAATGCAACAGGCCGCTTTAGGACAATTAAGCACTCTGATAAAAACTGGCGCTAAGAAAGGATTGGTCGTTTCAGCAACGGGAACTGGAAAAACATATCTGGGAGCATTTGCGGTTAAAAAATATCAGCCGCGCCGTTTCTTATATATTGTTCATCGAGAACAAATTGCCAAAAAATCGTTAGCTAGTTTTCGACGAGTTATCGGCGGCAAAAAAACTGATTACGGGTTATTGACAGGTAATCGCCATGATTGGAATGCTAAATATTTATTTGCAACTGTCCAAACACTAAGCCAACAAGCAGTACTGAATAAGCTCAAAGCTACCGAATTTGACTACATTTTGATCGATGAGGCCCATCGTGCAGCAGCACCTAGTTATCAACGAATTTTAAACCACTTTATGCCGCAATTTTGGTTGGGGATGACTGCAACCCCTGAACGAATGGACAATCAAGACGTATTTAAACTGTTTGATTATCATTTAGCCTATGAAATTCGGCTGAAAGATGCATTGGCTGCTAAAATGTTAGCACCATTCCATTACGTGGGGGTTACCGATTATGAAGTTGATGGAGAAGTTATTACTGAGACTTCTAAGTTAAACCAGTTGATTGCTGTAAAACGGGTTAATTATGTTCTTAACCAATTAGACTATTATGGATATTGTGGCGATCAGCCCCGTGGATTAGTATTTTGTAGTCGGCAGGCAGAGGCAAAAGAATTGGCAGTCCAATTTGCCGCGGCTAACCATCCTGCAATTGCATTGACAAATCAAAGTAGTAGTCAAGAGCGAGCAAAGGCAGTTGAGCAATTAGAGGCAGGAAAGATTGAGTATATCATTACCGTCGATCTTTTTAATGAAGGGGTCGACATCCCATCAGTAAATCAGATTGTAATGATGCGTAATACCCAATCACTAATTGTGTTTATTCAACAACTAGGGCGCGGCTTGCGTAAATATCCTGGTAAAGATTTTGTGACAGTTATTGATTTTATTGGGAATTACCAACATAATTACATGATTCCTCTTGCTCTTAACCAGGATAATAGTCGAAGTAAGGATCAAGCGCGCCGTGAAGTTAAGGTGCCAACGAATTTTGACGTTTCAACCATTAACTTTACGAAGGTTGCCGAAGAACAAATTTTAGTCTCCCTTGATAAAGTTAAATTGGACTCGATGCGTGAATTGCGGCAGGCATACCATGATTTAACTAACCAACTAGGGAGAACACCATTGCTGGATGACTTTTATCGTTATAGTTCTGTTGATCCCCGAGTATTTGCGCAAAATTCCCAGCTCAACCATTATGGTGACTTCTTAGAAAAGATGGGAATAGAACTTAAATTAACAAATTATGAGCGTCAAGTACTAGCCTTTTTAACTAAAGAGTTGCTTAACGGTAAACGGCCACATGAATTGATTCTCCTTCAACGCTTACTTCGCGGTACGTGTTTAATTGATGCTTTTAAAGCAGAATTAAAGCATCAAAATATTCGCGTTACGCCAGCTGTTTTACAATCAGTTGACGATATTTTAAGTTTGCAATTCTTTAATGTAAAAGCTGGTAAACAGGTAAAAAAGGATCAGTATGGCGGACAGCCGATTATTGATCATCCAGATTTGTTAACGTATCAGTTAAATTCAAAAATTCGAGCAGGACTAGAAAGTCACAATGATTTCAATAGGTTGTTTATAGATGTACTAACAACGGGACTTGAAATCGCTAAGCAATATGACCTCAAGCAAGCATTTACCCTTTATCAGCAATATGACCGCAAAGATGTTTGTCGTTTATTAAATTGGCCCCTCGATGTAAGTGCGCCGTTATATGGGTATCGAGTGGCAGAAGATGTGTGTCCAATTTTCATTACCTACCATAAGGATGTGGAAGAAAAAAGAAATGCTATTTATAATAATCAACTACAAGATGGACGTTCATTGCGCTGGTATACACGGACACCTCGGCATCTTTCATCTGATGAGGTCCAGCGGTTGCTTGCAGGAGTAAAAGAGGGTAAGCCGCAAGTAAAATTACACTTATTTGTAAAACAGAGTGATGCAGTTGGCAAAGAATTTTATTATTTAGGTCCTGCTTATATTCAACCGGACTCCGTAAGAGAAGAATTGGTTGGACCAAAGAAAAAAGCGGCAGTGGGGATGGATTTAGTTTTAGAACATCCATTGACCTCAACTATAATGAACCTATTGGCAATGTAACCATCAATATATCGCTTTCATTTTTTGCTAAATTTTCTATAATTAAAGGCGTAGAAAGAAGATGCATATTATGGCAAAAGGAAAGGTAAAAACTAGTGATAAGCGTTCAGTTCGGGATGTTAAATTAGATGAATTGGCTGGCTTACTAAATGAATTTGATGTCAATACGATAGGAGCACTAGTAAAGTCTCTAAAGAAGAGTTAAAAGAAGAACAAGCAAAGCAAGAAAGATGAATTACGCGATACCATTGAACGACAACAAGAACATATCGATGAACAAAAAGACACGATTGATCAACTTAATAATCATATTTCTAAACTAATTGATCGTCTTGATAATAAGCTATAAAAAAATGAGGCTGAGAAAAAACTTTTGTTTTTTCAACAGCCTCGTTTTTCATACGAATATTGTTACGATATCGTGGAACTAGCCTTGAGCCTTGTCGAGGAGATTATTTCCCACTTCTATTTCTTATCATTCTTTTTTATTTACTGGTTGTTTAAATAAATCATTAAATGCTTCACTAATTGTTGGGTGGGTATAGATTTGGTCCCGAAGCATTTGATAGGGGAGTTTTGCCCGCATTGCAAGAACAATCATGTTGATAATTTCTTGCGCTTCCTGGACATAAAGGGTAGCCCCAATAATTAAGTTCGTTTGTGGATCGACTAATACCTTAAGCAGCCCACGGGTATCCTTCAATACTTTTGCTTTTGGAATTGCGGCAGCAGGCATCTTAAAGAGTAGGTAATCTTTCCCTTGTTTTTGCGCCTCTTTTTCCGTTAAACCGACTTGTGCAAGGGAAGGTTCAATAAAAACATTGGTTGGGACAATTAAACGATCACTAACTCGCCGTTCTTTATTACCGAATAATTCATCTTTAATAATTCGGAAGTCGTCAAGCGAGATGTAAGTAAATTGGGGACCACCTTTAACATCCCCGATTACCCACACATTAGGAACGCTAGTATGGAGGAGGTCATCGACAACAATCGCGCCGTTTTTAGCGACCTTAATATCTGTGTTTTGTAAATCAAGGTCCGCCGTTGCAGGCTTCCGGCCGGTTGCCACTAAAATTTTATCAGCGAAAATAGTTGTTTCACGATTATCAGCTCTAGCAAAAGTAATTGCAGCTTGCTCATCTTGTTCGCTAATTGCCTTAATATCAACCCCAACTTCAAAGCGAACCCCGTTATCCTTAAAGTTTTGAATTACCATTTCTGCCACATCATCATCTTCACGTGGTAGTAAAGTCTGATGGTGATCAAGAACCGTGACGTGTGAACCAAAGGAAGTGAACATATTTGCAAATTCAAGACCAATATAACCGCCACCGATAATCACGAGTTCACGTGGTAACTTAGGCTGCTCCATTGCTTGGGTAGAATTCATGAGAAATGGACTACTCTTCAATCCAGGAATATCAGGGATGGTTGGTGTTGCACCAGTATTGATAAAAATACGTTCACCCTTGTAGGAAAGAGTTTGCCCATCTGGCGTTTGCACATCAATCGTGTGGTTACCAGTAAAATGAGCAGTTCCATCTAAGACAGTGATATTTTCTTCGCTTGCTAGCATTTGATAATTTTTTTGTCGGAGTTGGGATGTCATTACATTTTTTCCATCGACCGCGTCTTCAAATGAGGTTCCATGAGCAGCTTCAATAATTAGCCGTTTGGAAGGGAGACAAGCAATATTAATGCAGGTTCCTCCATACATTTGCTTCGATTTTTCAATAACAAGAACTTGTTCTCCATGTTGAGCGAGAAACTTCGCAAGCGTTTTTCCGCCCTTCCCAAAACCAATGATAATATTTTTGACTGTTTTCATGGAAGAAACCTCCAATTTTAATTATTTTATGTACCTTCAAATTATACTAAGAATAAACGCTTTGTCACTTAAAACGCTCAAATAAGGCAATTGTGCAGTTTGCGTTATATTGAACAAAGTGTTAGGATAATATCGTAAATATATTAGTCCCAACTGCAGTCAGAACTTGTATATTAAAGAAAAACGTATTAGATGAACATTGTATATTATTGATCATAGATTGTGCTTCATCAAAATAAAACGTTTTACTAATTTATAAAAAGTTTTGATTGAGGAGAGATTATAATGAAAGCTGCACACTTAGTAGAACACTCCCAAAAAGCAAATGAAAAGAAGCAAGTTATTCAAGAGACCAAGTTTATCGACATTTTAAGCAAGGTTGCAACAGTCGTAGCTATTTTGATGTATGTATCTTACATTTCACAGATTAAGAATAATTTGGCCGGAAATTACGGTGCTCCTTTACAACCATTAGTGGCAGCGCTTAACTGTACGTTATGGTGCATTTATGCTTACTTCAAGCAGCAACGTGATTGGCCAGTCTTCTGGGCAAATTTCCCTGGTATTATCTTTGGTTTAATCACTTTTATCACATGTTTACACTAGGAAAAATAGGATTGCGAGAAAACAAAATTTTCTCCAGTCCTATTTTTTATATGCTAACTCTCAACTCTATGATATAATTAATCGAACATATGTTTAGGAGGAGTAGAGATGCCAAAAGATGGGATGTCGGTAGTTCACTTTAGTTCTTTTGCGCCGGTGACAGAGATGATTTTACAGTCGTTGCCAGCCGTGAAGGACAAAGAGGACCAGAAAGCGCCGGCCATTAAAAACTTTGATCAATTACGTCAACGATTAAATAGTCATGCGCGATTCCTTATTTTGGACCTTGAGTTTTTTCAGGATCAGCAGAAGCATCGAAATGGCGTTGCTCAGATTGCGGGGAAGATGTTTGAAACACAAAACAGCTTTAATTACTACCTCTATGCCCAGAATATGTCTGCTGAGCGACAATTGGCCTTTTTGCGACAATATGACCTCCGCCTTTCAGAAGTAAACGGATATGAGGTTAGGCAGATTTTTAACCGGATTTTTCATTTCATTGCGGTAGAGCGGCCTGACTATATTGTAAGCTGGGATAATGGAACTGACTTTGAATCATTGAATTATGAAGCAAATCGATTAAAGATTAGGAAAGAGGACCGTCCCTGGCGTACGATTCAGTCGTTAGATCTGGAAAAGCTAGTCGCTAAAGAAGTATGGAAAAGTAAAAGTGGGATCAGTCTGGAAAAGATGTGTCGTTTATTGCACCTTCCCCGGGTTAAATATCATCAAGCCCAAAATGATGTGATGGCGATTGAACAGATCTTGAAATTTTATGCTTGTGATTTAGAGCGTGAATTAAATTGTCGCTGATCGTTACCAAAATTTAAAATTTAGTTCATGATTTATCCCGATTGACTTTTTATAATTAGTAATAATTGAAAGAAGGTGAACGAGATAAATTTCATTTTTCGACTGCTTAAGCGGATATTTATAATAGGACTTTTAGTAGGTGGAGGATGGCTTTATTTCAATGATGCACAAGTTCAAGCAACGGCGAACCAAACTGCATGGAACGTTCGTGATCGCATTGCTAAGTTAATTGGCAGAGACGATACAAGCTCAAACGATAATTCTAATCTGCACTTAAACGATACAAACAATGGCTCTTCCAAAAGTGACCAAGAACCAACGACAGAACAACAAACAAGTACACAAACTTCAATTCCATCTACTGGACGATGGGCGACTAATCAAGCAACGGTCTATGTAAATACAAATAATGCTCAACTTGACGCAGCTACTAATACTGCAATTCAAAGCTGGAATCAGACTGGGGCGTTTACGTTCAAACCAGTAAATAATCAAAGTAAAGCAGATATCGTTGTTACAACAATGAACCGTTCTGATTCAAATGCTGCTGGGTTAACGAAGACGTCCTCGAATTCGTTGACAAGGAGATTTATGCATGCAACGGTGTACTTAAATACATATTATTTAACTGACCCAAGTTATGGCTATAGTCAGGAACGAATTGTTAATACAGCCGAGCACGAACTGGGGCATGCGATTGGACTTGATCATACCAATGCTGTTTCGGTAATGCAGCCTGCTGGATCATTCTATACGATCCAACCAGATGATGTGCAAGCAGTTCAAAAACTATATACTAATAATAAATAAAATGGCGAGACTGAAAGAAGTAAATTTCTCTCAGCCTCGCTATTCTATTTAGTCTGTCATTTTCCGTGCTTTTAGTGCCCATAAGATAGAGACAGTATCAATTATTTCCTGTAACATGGCGCCGAAAAAGGCCGGAATGATTCCGGTGCTAGCAATAAGCATTAGGATAGTACAGATTGCAATTCCGATTAGGACCGCCTGTTTTGCAATCCGCAGAGTTTCCTGAGAAATGCTAACGGCTTTTGCGACTCGCGAAAGGTCATCTTTTAGGATAACAACGGCAGCTGATTCACTAGCAGCGGTTGATCCGTGAGCTCCCATCGCAATTCCAACATCGGCTGTCACAAGAGAAGGTGCGTCGTTTACGCCGTCGCCAACCATGAAAACAGGATGTTCATTTGTTGGAATGGCTTTAAGTGCATTGATTTTATCTTGTGGAAGAAGATCGGCTTTAACCTGCGTTATCCCGACTTGTTGGGCAACTTTATCTGCAATGACAGCTTGGTCTCCCGTTAACATTAATAGATTGGCAACACCAAGCCGTTTTAACCGGTTCATTGTTTGCTTTGCTTCAGGACGAATATGGTCGGTAAAAGTAATTGCACCATAGTATTGCCCATCTACGCTCACATAGATAGCTGTTGCTGCTAACATCTGGTCAAGATTTTCAGGAGATACGAATTTTAATTTTCCTACTTTAACTTCCCGCCCATCAACAGTTGCTAAAATTCCTTTACCGGTTAATTCTTTAAGTTGATCAACGGTTGATAAGGAAACATTATATGCAGTGGCATAAGAAATCAGTGAGCGTGCTAGGATATGTGATGATTGTTGTTCAGCACTTGCAGCATAATGGAGGAGCTGCGTTGAGTCTATTTTTCCTGTAGGGAGGATTTTATCAACGGTCAATTGACCACTTGTAATAGTTCCTGTTTTATCAAATGCACCAGTTTTAGCAACTGCTAGTTTTTCCAGTACACTCCCTGTTTTGACAACAATTCCATTTCGTGAAGCTCGACTCATTCCAGAAACCATTGCCACGGGAGCTGCGAGGATTAACGGACATGGTGAAGCAACAACGAGAACTTCCGCAAATCGTTCGGGACGACCGGAAAATACCCATGCAAGTGAAGAGATAATAATAGCAATAATCGTAAATGGAACAGCGTATCGGTCGGCTAATCGAACAAAGTGGGCAGGAGTCGATTCAGCCTCCTTAACCAATTTAACGAGTTGCTGATATTGGCTATCTTTGGCTAGTTTGGTGACCTGTAAAGTAATGGCATTATCACCATTAACTGATCCTGACATCACTTCGTCACCAGCTGTTTTGGAAACTGGTCGTGATTCACCAGTTAATGACGATTCGTCGAACAATCCCTCACCATTTTTAATGATTCCATCGACTGGTACTAATTCTCCAGGCTTAACGATAAGCTGGTCACCAACTTTGACATCGTTAACTGGGATGTCGCTGGTTTTGCCATTGGTGATTAAATGCGCCGTTTGTGGTGAATTATTAAGTAATGCTTTTAATTCGGTGCTTGCTTTTTTGGCAGCATAATCTTCTAAGGCATCTCCTCCGGTTAACATTACAAGAATAACCATCGCTGCCCAGTATTCGCTAACAGCTAGCGTTGCAACGACAGCCATAATAGCAAGCAGATCAACGCCATATTTACCGCTACGGATAGTTTTTATCATGCCAATAAACATTGAAAAAGCAACAATTGCGCCGACAACAGTAACCAGAATTTGGGCAAAAAGTTGTAAATGAAATCCAAATTGGAGCACAACTGCGATTGCTGCAATTACTAGGATGATGATTAATTTTTGTTTATTAGATAGTTTTTTCATAATACCCCCGCTTAGTCCTCGTGCTTTCTACAATTTAATTATAGGGTTTTTATGCAATGATATAATAAAAAATTAGAAATATTAAGGAAACTGGTGAAAAATAATGCAAAATGGACAATCTTATCAACGAATTTTTGTAGTGATAATTGATTCATTAGGGATTGGAGCAACGGCTGATGCCAATCATTTTGAGAGTTTAGGGGCTGACACACTAGGACACCTTGGGGAACATTTTCGAGTACGGCTACAACTACCGACTTTTCAGAAAATGGGTCTTGGCAACTTACACCCGATTATGGGGATGTCTTCGCTTGAAAAGCTTCACGCTGCTTATGGTCAAATGAGTTCAATTTCAACGGGCCTGAGTAATCGCGAGAGCCAGTGGGAGATGATGGGCTTAGCAACGACCGCTGAACCTGACGTTTTTATTGATGGTGTGCCGTTGAAAATAGCGACTAATTTTGCGCGAAAAGCAAAGCGCCCTCTTTTAAGCAATTCCTTAATGAATATTCGTACTGCGTTGAAAGATTATGGCCTTGAACAATTGGCAACAGGTGGTCTGCTAGTAGCGACGGCTAGTTCTTCAAGTGTTTGGTTAATTGCGCATGAACAGACTATTTCGGTTGGCGAATTAAAAGAAGATTGTCAGATTTTGCGAAAAATGTTGGATAATTCCCCATATACTATCGAAAATGTGAATGGCCTTCTTTTTAGTGGGAACCAGGCGGCTAATTTTTATCCCCAAGAACTTTATAGATTTCCTTTAGCTCCAGCAAGTCCAACGGTTATTGATTGTCTCTTGGAAGAGGGTTATGCTGTGAAGTTAATCGGGAAAAGTACCCAGTTCTTTGGTTTGGACCATTATGAAATAACCGGGAATAATCAAGAGAGCTTTGTTCAGTTGCAAGAACTGATCGAGAAAAAGTTTACAGGTATTTGTATAGCAGAAGTGGGAGAGATAGAGCAATTTGGTAAAGCACGTAATCCTGAAGGCTTTGGAACGGAATTAATGCGGATTGACCACGAACTTACAAAAGTCATCGATAAAATGCAAGATGATGATTTACTGATTGTGACGGGGAACTTCGGGAATGATCCTACTTATCCTGGTGAAAAACATACTCGTGAATATGTACCCTTACTTATAACAGCCCCGCAGATTAAACAAAATATTTCTCTCGGTGGCAGAAGTTTTAGCGATATTGGGGCAACAATTCTTGATAATTATGATTTAGGAGATAAGTTGCCAGTTGGTAATAGTTTTTTAAGAAAATTATTTTCTGCATATAGATAAAAGAGGATGGAAAAATTCTGATTTTCCATCCTCTTTTATCTATATTAACGATGAAATTTATAGTAAATAGCAATTCCCATAATCAAAAGAAGGACAAGGGCAGCAAGACGCGGGTTTGTTTTAAATAACTCGTGCATTGCATGAATTTGTCCAATACCAAGGGGAAGAGTAAACATAGAAAAGACACCCTTTCAAAATTTACTTAAACGCTTAGTAGTTTTTTATAAGGAATTCTTTCATATCTGTTGGTTGATGTCCAGTGATATGCGGAAAGTCGTCAGTGACTTGGTTCATCAAGCCCATTGCAGCTGCTTGGTACATAGAAGCAAGTTCGTTTCCGTCACCCTCAGCAGCGTAAATTTCAGCAAATTTTTTTACGGTAACGGGATCGTAACCAATTTCTTCACCCGTAACATTAGTCATAATATAACTAAGTTCTTGCATTGTATAATTTTTGCTCATGGTAAGGAGATAATTTTGTCCCTTATCTCGCAAGTATGGCTTGACTGCTACATTGGCGATGGCTTCAGCGCTATCTTGGCGGAAATAAAACTAACATCGACTAAATTATGAACATCTGCCTTAAACATTGCAGTTAGTGAATTCTCGAATTCGTCAATTCGATCCTTAACTAAGTAGGTAATACTTGGAATATAGATAACAATATCAATTCCGTTAAAGGCCGCTGTCATCTTAGCGACGTCATAGTAGTCAATTGCCGCAATTTCGTATCCGGCATCTTTGAATTGGGAAGCTTTTGCGGGATTGTGAACGCCAACGCGGATATTATCTGGAGATATAAGCTTGCTTAATTGCTTAACAACGTGTTGACCAAGGTGCCCGGTTGCCTCAGTAACCATATATTTCATTATTAATTCCTTCTTTCTTTTTCAGCATCTTTTAGTGCTTGCTTAACGCGAATAGTGTCGATGACATCCTGTAAACTGATTCTTGCAAGTTTAGCTTTTGCTGCTGTTTCTGCTTGCTGGTAAAAGCCATCAAGCGTCTCTTGAATATTCCCGCCAACGATGCATTGTGGATTTGTTCGTTCATCAATCGTAAATAGATGAGCATCTCCTTCGATCGCAAGAAAAACATCATAAAGCGAGATGTTTTCAGGAGATTTTGCAAGTGCTGGATCTGCTGCACCATGAACGGTATTGATTAATCCGGCTTTGTTGAGCGCACTCATCAAACGTCGGACGACAACTGGTGAAGTTTCAATGCTGCTAGCAATATTATTACTTGTTAATGGAATAATTCCTTGATAAATATTAATGAAAGCAAGAATGTGGATGCTATCACTAAAACGGGTTGAAATTTTCATATTATCATTCCTTTAATGCTAATTGTAATTTATAAAGTTACATGATGTCAAGGGATTAAATTCGCCATTTCCTTGACAGTTATTTTTCTTAGATGTAGTATTAGTTTATTGATTGAAACTTTTTTAGTTACAAGTTAGGAGAAAATAAATGAGATTTAAGAAAATCGTTGCTCTTTCTTTATTAAGCATTGCTGGCTTACTAGCAGGGACTATTACGCCGGCAGTAGCAAGTGCTGCCAGCAATAAACCAATTATTGTAGGTTCAAAAAATGTTTCAGAAAGTAAGACTATCAGTGAAATTTACGCGCTTGCACTTGAGCATGAGGGTTATAAGGTTACTCGGAAACCCAACATTTCAAATAATGTGATTTTTAGTGCAACACAAAAAGGCGAAGTTGATGTTTATCCTGATTATACGGGCACAATTGTAGAGGCGTACCTTAAAAAGAAGGGGACCGGCAAGAGTGCTAGTCAAATGGCTAAATTAGCACACGATGGTATTCAAAAAGACGGCTTAACGACATTTAAATACGCCCCAGGTGATAATCGCCAAGGTGTTGCAATGCCAACTAAGGACGCAAAGAAGTACCACATTACCAATTTAAGTGAACTGCAAAAGAATGCAAAGAAGATTAACTTTGTTTCACAGGGTGAGTTCGAAAAACGTGCTGATGCCCTTCCGGAAATGAATAAGGTTTATGGTAAATTTGATTTTAAGTCAATTAAGGATTATGACGTAAATTTACTCTATAAGATTATGGAACAAGGGAAAGCACAAGCAGCTCCGGTTTCAACAACTGATGGTCAATTAGCAACTGACAAGTTTACGTTACTAAAGGACAATAAGAATATTTGGCCACCATATAATTTAGTTCCAGTAGTAAATAAAAAAGCTGCCAAAAGTCATCCCAAAATGGAGCAAGCCTTAAATAAAGTTGATGCAAAGTTAACAACTAAGCAATTAACAGATCTAAACAAGAAAGTTAATGTCGATGGGCAAAATTATAAGACTGTTGCTAAAAATTGGTATAATCAAAATATGAAATAAGTGCCAAAGGGGCAGATAGCTAGTTTTTCTTGCTAGATATTTGCTCCTTCGTTATAGGCAATAGATGGGGAGTGGTAGCTTGCTAGGGCAAATAATTCAGTATTTTCAAACAAATAGCGGCCAATATTGGCAATATGTTGGTCAGCATATAATTCTGACTGTTGTAACGCTAGTGATTTCAATGATCATTGCATTGCCATTAGGATATATTGGTTCGCGAATAAAACCAGTTGCTCAATTTTGTGTGATGTTTGCGCAATTGTTACGAATCATTCCTAGTTTGGCATTGCTGTTTCTATTAATTCCATTTATTGGAACGGGGGTTGTCCCTGCGTTAATTGCTTTAATTGTTTTAGCGCTTCCGCCGTTGCTAATCAATACAATTCTCGGTTTTAATGAAGTGAGTCCACTATATAAGGAAGTTGGGATAGCCCTAGGGATGGATCAGCGCCGATTACGTCGGCAAATAGAAATTCCCCTGGCGTTGCCCTATATTTTAAACGGAATAAAACTAGCATTGGTTGAGATAATTGCTAGTGCAACCTTAGCTACTTATATTGGTGCTGGTGGATTGGGGACCCTAATATTTACTGGCTTAGGCTTATACGATATGAGTTATGTAGTGATTGGCGCAGTAAGCGTTGCTATTTTATCCTTGCTGGCAATGATTAGCTTTGATTTTTTAATTAGAAAGGTACAAAAGCATGACAGAACCAATTATTCAATTTAAGCATGTTGAGAAGCGTTTTAACGATCAAACAGTGATTCCTGATCTCAATTTTACAGTCAACAAGGGCGAATTTATAACGATTCTTGGCTCATCTGGTTCGGGAAAAACTACTACCTTGAAAATGATTAATGGGTTGATAGCGCCAAGTGCTGGTGAAATCTTAATTGATGGACAAAAGCTTCGAGAACTCGATCTAGTAAAATTGCGCCGGCACATGGGATATGTTGTCCAACAGATCGGGTTATTTCCTCATATGACGATTGGACAAAATATTGCAGTTGTGCCCAAAATGCTGCATTGGGATAAGGAAGAGATTAATAATCGTGTTAAAGAATTACTAAGTCTTGTTCAACTAAATCCCGCTGAATATATGAACCGCTATCCTCAACAATTATCTGGTGGGCAACAACAACGCGTAGGAGTGGCAAGAGCTTTAGCGACTAATCCACCGTATGTATTATTTGATGAACCCTTTGGCGCGCTGGATGCCTTAACAAGAATGGAATTGCAACGAGAAGTAAAAAAGATTCATGAATCGTTGGCAGAAAAGACTTTTATGTTTGTAACCCATGATATTAATGAAGCCTTATTTTTAGGTCAACGAGTGATGATCATGCATGAAGGACGCATCGTTCAATTTGCTACGCCAGAAGAAATTGTTCGCCATCCAGCAACGGAATTTGTTGAGCAGCTTTTAGGGACGATTCGCCAAAATCAAGATTTGTGGAGGCAACAATATGATTGAGTATTGGAATGAGAATTGGCCGATAATGCTTGATGATGTCCAGCAACATGCAACGATGGTTCTTTCTTCATTAGCAATTGCCTTAGTGATTGCGGTTGTAATAATCTTATTATTCTTACGGCGTGAAAAATGGCTTAATAGTTTGATCTATTTCTTTTCACTCTTATATTCAATTCCAAGTTTTGCCTTTTTTGCCTTACTCTTACCGATTTCTGGATTAGGAATGAAGACTGCAATTATTGTTTTAACGATCTACTCTGAATATGTTTTATTACGTTCCTTTATTACGGGAATCCGTGGCGTTGATCCACAATTAATCGAAGTTGGTGTGGGGATGGGGATGACATCTCGACAGGTTTTTCGCCAAATTCAATTGCCACTAGCATTACCGGCAATTTTTAGTGGAATCCAAGTGGCCCTAGCTTCGACAATGGCAATGGCAACTATTGCGGCAACGATTAATGCCGGTGGCCTGGGTCAATTATTGTTTGAAGGACTGCAGGGGCAACAGGTAGTGCCGATTTTGTGGGGAACAGTCTTAACAATGGCTTTGACATTAATTTGTGCAGGAATCGTTCAATTGATCTCGTGGATATTGTTGCATCGGTGGAAAGGAGTATTAAATAACTGAGCAGGAAATTAGTAGTATTCACTGAGAATTCGTATAATCAAAATAGGTAACGAAAACGAGGAGGATGCTGAATGGATAAAAATGAATTAAAGAAATTAACGCCAATGCAATATGCTGTAACTCAAATGGGGGTTACGGAAAAACCATATAGTGGTAAATATGATCGATTTGATGAACCGGGTATTTATGTTGACGTTGTTAGTGGGGAACCATTATTCTCATCATTAGATAAATACGATGCAGGATGTGGTTGGCCAGCATTTACTAAACCGATTAAGAAGCGTGTTCTTACAGAAAAGCGCGATCAATCATTTGGGATGGAACGAACCGAGGTAAGAAGTAAGGAAGCTGATTCGCATCTCGGGCATGTCTTTACTGATGGTCCAACTGATCGCGGAGGATTGCGTTACTGCATTAATTCAGCCGCTTTGCAGTTTATCCCAGTTGATAAATTGCAAGAAAAAGGCTACGGAGAATATCTAAGTTTGTTTGATAAATAGCTAAAAATCGAGAATGAACTGAGAGAAAACAAAAGTTTTCTCTCAGCCTCATTCTCGATTTTGGTTTTAAATTATTCTAACATTGCATCATAACATGGATAGGATGCGACTGGTAATTTAGTTGTGATCGGAATATATAGGCAAGGTTTAGTACCAAAGAATAAAAAAGTGATAAATGCAGAAACGATTGAAGAAGTTAAAGCAGGAATCAAAATTCGAGAATTAAAATTATGGGTCATTTCTTCTAATAAAAACATTGTTCCTGCTAAAGGTGCACTAAAAGCCGCAGATAATCCGGCCGCAACGCCACACTCCATCAATAAATATTTATCTTTGTCCGTAAAGTGAAAGAATTTTTCGTTAAAGCAGGCTCCGATACAGGCACCAATTTGGATACTTGGTCCTTCACGCCCTAAGAAAAGTCCTGGACAGATAGTAAGCAAACTAGCAACGAATTTTCGCTATAATACTGGCTACCAATGAATACGATGCTTTCCTAACAAAACAGCTTTTAATTGGGTAACGCCAGAACGAACAACATCTGTTTCATAAGGCTTAACGATTTTTCCGATTAACCATGCAACGATAAATGTTCCTAATATATATGGAATTAATAGCCAAGGATGTTTACCCATAAAAGGATAAATAATTGTCAGTAAAGTAAGGGTCCGGTCGATAATCCAGCGAAAAACCCCGATTACCAGACCAGTTACTATCCCAATAGCAATACTAACGCCAAGGTAACGAGAAACAATGGAGGTGAATGGTTTTCCTAAAATGTCCCGTGCCCGTTTGTGATATAAAGTATTTTCGCCTTTCATAAATACTGCCTTCAATAAGGTATTTTCCCTATATTAGCATAAAAAGAGAGTGAACAATAACAGTCTACAAGAGATAAGTATTGTTCACTCTGCTTTTACTATGAACTTTTTAATTTAATCTGTGTTGGTGTTTACCACCCACAAATAAACTTATAATTGAAGCTACTAAAATTGCGGAAAAACTTACAACAGCGATTACGTTACTTAATAATGACATCATGGTAAACACCCTTTCTTAATAAATCTTGTTATCGCTTTCATCAACTATATTATAGCATTAGTTGACCAAGATTGATTAAAAAAGACCTTTTATTTTACTAATTAGGGTTGTTATTTCAGCAACTGCCTACTCTTTAAAAAAGTCACGAATAATTTGTTTATAAGCTTTAATTGTAGCAACGTAACTCGAAATAGTTGTATATTCATCAGTTTGATGAGCAACGTTCCAATCGTCACATCCTAAAATTACAACTGGAAGGTCGGGACGATTTAATGTAAATACACTTGCGTCAGTTGCACCATTGATAATATCAAGCTTGATGTCATTTGGATAGTTTCGCTGGGCAGCATTGAGGGCAATTTGGACAAAATCGTTATTAGGTTCTGTCGCAATTGGATAAAAATCTTGAATAATTTTTAGCTCTAGTTGGAAAGGAGTTGTGTGGTTAATATATTCAAGCGCATCATTTAATCGATCTGCGACTTTAACATTATTAAATGATGCCGTAGGGCGGATATTTCCTTGCAAACTAGCACTGTCGGGGATGGTATTAACTTGAGATCCACCATCGATAACTGTAATACTATGTTGGACTTTTCCAAGGTATTGATCATCTTTGGTGTTATCAAAAAGGTGTTTTTCTTCTTCGATAAACTTTAACAGCCCTTCAATTGCATTAATACCATTTTGCGGGTGAGAACTATGACAAGATTTTCCATAACTGGTAACGCGGTAATTCATACTCCCCGAGTGAGCAAAAATAACCTTCCCACCGGTTGGTTCGCCGACTACTAATGCGTCAAGGTCATCGGCAACTCCTTGCTTTTGTAAACGATAAGCTCCAGGAGTACCAAGTTCTTCTCCAGCGGTAGCAATAAATCTAACAGTTCCTGATGGCAGTTGCCCAGCTTCTTTTAATTCGATTAATACAATAGCCTGGGCAGCCAGACCGCTCTTCATGTCAGCAGCTCCACGACCAAAAATATAATCACCACTAATTTCACCGCCAAAGGGATCATGTTGCCAGCGGTCTGGATTAGGTACTGCCACAGTGTCTTGGTGTCCAGTGAGCCCAAGGATTTTTTTACTTTCCCCAGTCCCAATTTCCGCAATCAAGTTTGCACGGCGATCACCAAATTCATCAACTTTTGAATCGATTCCGTGATTTGCTAAAAGTTTTTGTAAGTAGCGTGCTACTTCAACTTCATTTCCATTAACAGAATGGATTTTTATTAAATCCTGCAGTACTTTGACTTTTTCACTGACTTCCATAATGATCCCTCCTATATGTTAGCGATCTTGGTGGTTAAGCTTCTTGGCTAAAATATCGCCAACTACTTGAATGATTAAAACAAATAAAAGAACAAGAATCGTGGCGACAAGGGTTACGTCGTTGTTAAAACGGTCGTAACCATATGAAATAGCGGTATTACCTAAACCACCAGCACCAATTGCACCAGCCATTGCAGTAAGGCTAACTAAACTAATTAGTGTAACGGTGGAGACACGGACAAGTTCAGAACGAGCTTCGCGGAGGTAAACGTCAATAATGATATCCCAGTTAGTAGCCCCAATAGCTTGGGCAGCTTCAATTTTACCGTGGTCAACACTTTCAAGCGCAACTTGAACTTGGCGAGCATAGAAAGCAAATACACCTAATGAAAGCGGCACTAATGCGGCGGTTGTTCCAATCTGTGTTCCAACAATCAATTGGGTGAAGGGGGCAATGAAGGCCAACAAAATGATAAATGGAATTGCCCGGAAAACAGATACGACTTTATCAACGATACTAAAAACAATTCGATTTTCTAAAATTCCACCGGGCTCAGTAACCACAAGCGCAACTCCGAAGATTAATCCTAAAATTCCACCGAAAATAGCAGGCCAGAAAGTCATGTAGATAGTTTGGACGATTGAAGTACCCCAACCATTGTCACCACCCCAGCCAAGTTGAATTACATTTGGTATAAGATTATTCATTCCAAATCCTCCGATCATCAATCTTTGTGACAGTAACATCATTTTCTTTTAAGAAATCAATAGCTTGTTGACGCTTATCAGCATCGCCCTTGATAACTACAAACAGGGTACCGACTGGTGAACCAGCCAAGACTTCAATGTTTCCATAAAGCATACTTGCTTCAACTTGCAGCTTCTTATATAACCCGATAATGATTGATTTAGTCACGTTATTTGCATCGTAGACTAATTGCAGCAACTCTTCATCATCATCAAGGTGACCAAGATCAAATGCTTTAAGGGTATCGACTGCGGCTAAGGATCCTCCCACAAATTGCCGGGTTAAGTCTTGTTGTGGTTGGAGGAACACTTTCTGTAAGGTACCACGCTCAATGATTTGTCCATATTCCATGACAGCAATCTTATTCGCTACCCGTTTAACAGCGTCCATTTCATGGGTAATAAGGACAATCGTTAAATCCAATTTATCATTGAGCCGTTTAAGAAGATCCAAAATCTGGTTTGTATTTTGGGGATCGAGGGCAGAAGTAGCTTCGTCAGAGATTAAAATTTCAGGATCGTTAGCTAATGCCCGGGCAATGGAAACTCGTTGTTGTTCACCACCGGATAATTGAACAGGGTAGAATTCAGCTTTATCCTTTAAGCCAACTAAGTCTAAAAGTTCAAGTGCCTTCTTCTCTTTTGCGTCATCGTCTAAATCAGTATGTTTAAGAGCGAAAAGAACATTTTCAATTACTGAAGTTTCATTTAGTAAATTGAAGTGTTGAAAAATCATGCCAATTTTTCGCCGCTTTTCTTGTAATTCTTTATTGCTAATTTGCTGTTGGTGGTCTTTGAAAAAGACAGTACCATTAACTGTTACTGATCCAGCAGAGGGAAGTTGGAGGAGGTTAATGGTTCGAACTAATGTTGATTTACCAGCTCCAGAATAACCAACAATCCCATAAATATCGCCTTTTTCTACTTTTAAAGTAACATCCTTAACGGCGTGAACAACCTGTTTTCGTTGCTTAAAAGTTACGCTAATGTTATCTAAGTCAATGATCGGGTTCGCCATATTAATCCTCCTTTATTTATTGAAGTTGAGGTCCCAAGCAGGAATTTCTGCAGTTCCGTATAGTTTCTTAATTTCTCGTTTTGTTTTTTCGGTTTGATAAGCACGTACAACATCTTTGTAAATCTTGTTGTTTTTTTCGCTGTCTTTAACAGCAATGATGTTGACCCATTGTTTTGAATCCTTGTTAACTGGTTCAACGAAAATTGCACTCTTGTAATTAAGACCAGCAGCTTGTGCATAGTTAGTATTAACAACTGCAGCATCAACGTTATCTAACGACCGTGCTGTTTGATCAGCGGCTAATTCTTTAATCTTAAGATCGCGTGGGTTCTTAGAAATTGAACTTACGGTTGCGAGCTTTGTGCCCTTCTTTAGGTCAATCAAACCAGCATTCTTTAATGCGAATAATGCCCGTGATTCGTTTGAAGCATCATTTGGTACTGCGATCGTTCCACCATTAGGAATTTCCTTTACACTCTTGTATTGCTTGGAGTATAACCGGATTGGAGTAATAAATGTATCGCCTAAAGAAACAAGATCAGTTTTATGGGCTTTATTCCAAGTTTGTAAGAATAACTTGTGTTGGAAGGCGTTTAAGTCAACATCGCCATTTTCCAAAGCCTTGTTTGGTTGGTTGTAATCAGTGAATCGTTTGAATTTTAAAGTAACATTGTACTTATCTTTAGCGGTTTTGCTTACTGAATTCCAAATTTCATCATCTTGTTTTGAACCAGCCATAATCCCGACAGTAACAGTCCGTTTTGCTTGTTGTTGCGGACGGATAAAACTAAAGTATCCGGCAATAACAACGATAAGTGCAACTACTGACCAAATAATGATATTTCTTCTTTTCTTTCTCTTCATAGTAAAAACTCCCTTTCAATCAATTAAATATTTTCGTTGGTTAATTAAAACGTTAACTTGCTAGTAAATAAAAAAGCACTCGTCCCTTTATTCAAAGGACGAGTGCTCGCGTTACCACCTTTATTTGCTGAATCTTCACAGACCCAGCCTCAGTAGGTTACTCTAATAAAACAATTAGAATTACCTAGCACTAATAACGTGTGCTAACCCGTTATCGACTAACAATCATCGATACCATTCCAAGCCCATCTTCAATAGTTACGCTTGCTTCTTCACACCACCCAGAAGCTCTCTTGTAAGCCTCGCTACTTACTCTGCTTTTCGATATGTTTTAACGTTCAATTAATTATTATGTGTTCCATTATAATGATTCTCTAATTTTTGTCAACGCATTTTTTAATTTAAATTTTGTTTTATTTGGGTCATCAATCGTTTTTTATTTTGCCTATCTATAGTAATTAAAAAATAATTATGCTAAGATTAAAAAATAATTAAAAAGAAATTGAAAGGGGTCATAGTAATGACACGAAAAGTTGGAGTTATCGGAATGGGTAATGTGGGGTCAACAGTTGCCCACTATATTGTGGCAATGGGTTTTGCAGATGACCTAGTTCTGATCGACAAAAACGAAGCAAAGGTTAAGGCAGATGCACTTGATTTTGCAGATGCGATGGCTAATTTGCCTTTCCATACCAATATTACTGTTAATGATTATAGTGCGTTGAAGGATGCGGATGTAATTGTATCCGCGTTAGGAAATATCAAACTTCAAGATAATCCTAATGCTGATCGTTTTGCGGAACTTCCATTTACCCGCCAAGAAGTAAAAGAGGTTGCACAAAAGATTAAGGAAAGTGGCTTTAACGGTAAGATTGTGGCTATTACTAACCCGGTTGATGTTATTACCTCGCTCTACCAAAAAATAACTGGTCTTCCGAAGAACCATGTATTAGGAACAGGGACCCTGCTTGACTCTGCACGAATGAAGCGGGCAGTAGCTGAACGGCTTAATTTAGATCCGCGTTCTGTAGATGGTTATAATCTTGGAGAGCATGGTAATTCACAATTTACAGCATGGTCCACTGTTCGCGTTCTTGGCCGTCCTTTAACTGAATTAGCAGATAAGCGTGGATTAGACTTAGAAGAGCTTGATAAGGAAGCTAAGATGGGTGGCTGGACTGTCTTTCAAGGGAAAAAGTATACTAATTATGGGGTTGCAACGGCAGCTGTTAAGCTTGTCAATGCAATTTTATCCGATTCATTAACTGAATTACCGGTATCGAACTTCCGTGAAGAATACGGAGTCTACTTGTCTTACCCAGCGGTTGTTGGTCGTGATGGAGTTGTAGAGCAAGCACAACTTGACTTGACAGAAGAAGAACTGCAAAAGCTGCAAACATCAGCCGATTTCATTAAGGAAAAATATCAAGAAAGTTTGCAAGCAAAAGATTAAGGAAAATTTAAATAAAGAAAATAGACTAGCATAAAAAAATTATGCATGGTAGAGTTGCTTCTATACTTAACAAATAAAAGTGGCGTCATCAGATAAATTTGGTGGCACCACTTTTATTCTGTAAAAATATAGAAAGGAAATATATCATGACAAAAGAAGTAAAGCGTATAATCTTTGTAGTTCTTTTTTGTGAGTTTTTGATTTGTCTCGGAATGAGTCTTATCTTCCCAGTTGAACCATTCATTAAAAATGAATACCACTTTACTGCCTTTGACATGGGAGTGATGTCTTCCCTATTTGCGTTTGTGCAATTTATTGCTTCACCCATTGTTGGTCGGATTTCAGATAAAGTTGGACGAAAGCCAATGTTAGTATGGGGATTGCTAATATTTGCGATTGCTGAATTTGTTTTTGCCTTAGCACAGCATTTATGGTTATTTGACTTATCGCGGGCGGTAGATGGATTATCAGCAGCTATGTTTGTGCCAACATCAATGGCATTAGCGGCAGACATTACTAGTGAAAAAGACCGCGCCAAAGTTATTGGTTGGCTATCAGCGGCTTTTAGTGGAGGATTGATTTTAGGACCGGGCCTTGGTGGAATGTTAGCGCATGTAAATTATAAATTCCCATTTTGGGTTGCTGGTATTCTAGGCTTGATTAGTACGGTTGTTGCTTGGCGCTTTTTACCTCATGATGAGGATGAACTATTTAAGAGTGAAACTAAAAATCCTGAAAATGAACTATTGACTGGTGGTTGGAATCAGTTGAAACAAATTATGACCCCAATACTAATCACGCTCTTTGGAATGATCTTTGTAGCTTCATTTGGGTTAGCAGGTTTTGAAAGTATTTATAGTTTGTATGTCAATGAAGTTCATAATTTTGACTTAAACGCAATTGCGCTTGTTTTAACTCTCAATGGGATTATTTCGCTTATTTTGCAAGTCTTTTTCTTTGATCGGCTAGTTCGCTGGCTGGGAGAAGTTCGCCTAATGCGATATAGCTTTTTCCTTAGTTTAGTTGGAACGATCATGGTAATTTATGATCACAATCATTGGCATATCATTATTGCAACCTTGTTTGTTTTTGAAGCATTCGATATGTTACGCCCAACAATTACTACATTATTAACTAAGATGAGCAAGACAAACCAAGGATTATTAAACGGGGTAAATATGTCATTAACGAGTGTGGGAAATGTTATTGGGCCTCTTATTAGTGGCTATTTATTAGATGTCAATTATCAATACCCATATTGGTTCGTATCGATATTCCTAATTATTTCCTGGGTAATAACACTTGTTTTAGGACGGGAAAGAAAAGCAGCTGCTAACGATTAAATATTTAACTTTATTAAGAAAATAGCGAGGAATTAGGAAAAATAAAATTTTTCTAATTTCTCGCTATTGTTGTATTTATGCTTAATTTTGTTGTGCCTGTTGCAATGCATCCTTGGTTGCTTCTTTAATCGCACGACTTGTTGCACTGGCTCCAGTAATACCATCAACGTCTGCACTATTAGCTGCAATAATTTTGCCGGGAAGTTCATCTAAAGCCCATTTGCCCATTTCAGATTCGTGGTGTTTGATTACTTGTAAATCTTGAATCTTGTCATCTTGGTAGGTTAATAAGACTTTTAATTCACCACCATAAGCACTAAAGCCATTTCCAATATATTGGGTTCTTTCTATTTCTCTCATTTTATTATCCATTTAAATTACATTATTTTGTCCTGTTACGCAGAGTGATAATAGCGGGCAAGTCTGACATTTAGGATTTCTTGCCGTACAGACATACCTACCCCAAAAAATCATACTATGATGAGCATCTAACCAGTGTTCAGGGGGAATAGTTTTCATTAATTTCTTTTCAATTGCAAGAACGGATGCTTTGGGCTCAACTATTCTGAGACGGCGGGCAACCCGACTAACATGGGTATCAACTGGAAAAGCAGGAATATTAAAGCATTCTGCGAGGACCACATCAGCAACTTTCCTTCCGACTCCAGATAAGGTCATTAATTCTTTGAGGGTGTGGGGAACCTCCCCGTTAAAGTCAGTAACAATTTGTTGAGAAGTTTTGACTAAGAATTTAGCTTTATTTCGATAAAGCCCTAATCTTTTGATATAAGGCTCAACTTCTGCGGGTTCAACCCCTGCTAAATCTGCTGGCAACGGAAAACGAGCGAATAGTGCTGGCGTTACTTCATTGACAGATTGATCTGTTGACTGTGCACTCAAGATTGTAGCCAAAAGAAAGTGGTAGTTTGTGTCAGCGATCAAAGTTGTTCCTGCTTCGGGAAATGTTTGCCGCATGACCTTGATTGAGTAGCGAATTTCATCTGGTGGTAACATATAAAATCACTCTTTTCAAATATGATTATAACTATTTTAACCCGAATGATTAAAATAGCGAAGGGTAATAATCTCATTTTATACTCATTAAATTATTATTTGTAAAATTGAGGGTTAGCAATATGACATCAATTTATGTTAAAGAAAAAATGTTTAATAAAGATATAATTGTAGAAATCGCTTTCTTTGATTAATTTAAATAAACGATTGACCTAGGGAAGGCGCCTTGGTAAAATGTATTAAAGATTTTCTTATAATTATAATCAAAATTTAATTATTCAGAAAAGGAGGATAATTATGAGTTTTTGGAAAACAATTACACGTAAAGAAGACCCGCGTGTTTATGATAATAAAGACGGTCATTTAGTTCGATCTTTGAAGGTGCGGGACTTTTTAGCTTTAGGTGTTGGAACGATTGTGTCCACTTCCGTTTTCACTCTTCCTGGTGAAGTGGCCGCAATGCATACTGGACCTTCAGTAGTTATCTCTTTTTTAATTGCTGCGATCGTGGCCGGGTTAGTTGCCTTCGCCTATGCAGAAATGGCTGCTGCAATGCCGTTTGCTGGTTCAGCCTATTCATGGATTAACGTCGTGTTTGGAGAATTTTTTGGTTGGGTCGCTGGTTGGGCACTATTAGCTGAATACTTTGTTGCTTTGGCCTTTGTTGGATCTGGTCTCTCTGCTAACTTCCGGGCATTATTTGTTCCGCTTGGCTGGAAGCTGCCTGCTTCATTATCAAATGCTTTTGGTACAGAAGGCGGAGTTGTTGATATTGTTTCAGTTGTTGTAATTATTTTAGTAGCCCTCTTAATTTCACGCGGGGTATCACAAGCTGCTCGTGTTGAAAATCTTCTTGTTATTCTTAAAGTTTTTGCAATTTTACTTTTTATTGTTGTTGGTTTAACCGCTATAAAAGCAAGCAATTTTATGCCATTTATTCCACAATACCATGAAACAGCTAATGGTGCATTTGGTGGTTGGCAAGGTATATATGCCGGGGTATCGATGATTTTCCTTTCCTATATCGGATTTGACTCAATTGCTGCTAATTCAGCGGAAGCAATCAATCCACAAAAAACGATGCCACGTGGAATCCTTGGTTCCTTAGTAATCGCGGTTGTTCTTTTTATAGCAGTTAGTCTTGTACTGATTGGGGTATTACCATATCAACAATACGCTAACAGTGCTGAACCAGTTGGGCTTGCATTACGTGCAGCTCATCATAGTGGTGTAGCAACTGTTGTTCAAACAATTGCTGTTCTAGGAATGTTTACCGCCTTGATTGGGATGAGTATGGCTAGTTCGCGGTTGATTTACTCATTTGGTCGTGATGGAATGCTGCCAAAATGGCTTGGAAAACTTGATAAACATAATCGACCAAATCGTGCACTTTGGACACTTACAATTGGTGTTGTTTTGATCGGTGCTTTCTTCCCATTCGCCTTTCTTTCCCAATTGGTCTCAACCGGTACGTTGATCGCCTTTATGTTTGTTTCACTTGGTATTTATGCATTACGTCGTCGTGAAGGAAAAGATATTCCAAATCCTTCATTTAAGATGCCATTCTATCCAGTATTACCAGCTCTTGGTTTTCTTGCTTCATTACTTGTGTTTATGGGATTAGATTACCAGGCAAAACTTTACGCTGGTATCTGGTTTGTCTTTGGCTTAATTATTTACTTTGCTTATGGAATGCGTCACTCGTCAATGGTAAAGAAAGAAGATGGACAAAATGTTAAAAACGAAACTGAAGCAGGAGAAAACGAATAGAGATGTTTTATTAGAAGAAAAAAATGCATTTGCAACTGCTGCCCGGATTAAGTACTACGATATTGTATTAGATCATGGACGGGGGGCAATGGTTACTGATATTGAAGGAAATGATTATATCGATTTGCTTGCCAGTGCTAGTTCGACTAATACTGGTCATGCGCATCCGCGAGTAGTGCAAGCTATTCAAGAACAAGCAGCTAAAATGATTCAGTATACTCCAGCGTACTTTGCTAATTCACAAGCAGCGCGGTTGGCACCTCGATTAGCAGAATTAGCGCCGATAAGCGGGCCAGTTGAAATGGTATGGGGTAATTCTGGTTCGGATGCTAATGACGCAATTATCAAATTTGCGCGAGCATATACTGGACGCCAATATATTATTTCCTTTACGGGGGCCTATCATGGTTCAACTTACGGTTCAATGAGCTTGTCAGGTGTTTCATTAAATATGACACGAAAAATGGGTCCAATGCTACCAGGCGTAGTAAAAGTACCATTCCCGAGTCCCTGGGAACGATTAACTAATGAAAGTGACGAGGCGTTTGTTGAGCGGATGTTTCATCAATTTATGCTGCCTTTTGAAACTTATTTGCCAGTTGATGAAGTTGCTGCAATTCTTATTGAACCAATTCAAGGTGATGGGGGAATTGTTAAGACTCCTCCTGCTTATATGCAAAGGGTATACGAATTTGCTAAAGCTAATGGAATTCTCTTTGCCATTGATGAAGTTAATCAAGGGATGGGACGGACTGGTAAATGGTGGTCGATCCAGCATTTTGGGATTGAACCAGATTTAATGTCTGTTGGTAAGTCCTTAGCTTCGGGAATGCCGCTTAGTGCAATGATTGGTCGTAAGGAGGTTCTGGAATCATTAGGTGCGCCAGCCAATGTTTACACTACAGCTGGTAACCCAATTACGGCTGCAGCAGCGAACGCGACCTTAGATGTTATTCAAAATGAGCATCTTTTAGAACGTTCACAACGCCTTGGCAAAAAAGCAGCTGAATTTTTTAAGCTTGAACAGCAAAAATATCCTTTTGTGGGTGATGTTCGAATGTATGGACTTGATGGTGGTATTGATATCATTGATCCAGTTACGGGAAAAGGTGATACAGAAGCAACAACCAAGCTAATGTACCGCATCTTTGAATTAGGAGCAATTATCATTAGTTTACGGGGGAGTATTCTTCGTTTCCAACCACCATTAGTTATTACAGAAAAAGAATTAGATCAAGCTTTTGCGATGATTGATCAAGCATTCGCGGAATTAGCCGCTGGTAAATTAGCAGCTCCCGCAAATGCAGAAGAGTTAGGTTGGTAACTCTTGCAATTTAAGACCATCTTCGGGTATACTTTAAGCGCCATCTTAGCTCAGCTAGGTAGAGCACATCCATGGTAAGGATGAGGTCGGCGGTTCGAACCCGCTAGATGGCTTAAAATGAACTAAGAAAAGAGATTTAGAAAAACGATTCGTTTTTCTAAATCTCTTTTCTTCTTTATAAGAATATGACCTTGCTAGTAATATAATTAGGATTGAAATTACGGCTATGTTAAAATCAAAATTATATAGCATTAGCTTAATTGATAAATTGGAGGAAAAGAAATGGAATTTATTGCAGTGTTGGCGGGGTTATTGCTTGCAACCCAGATCGTAGCACACTTATGTCGTCGCGTTGAGATTCCAGAAGTGATTGGACAAATCCTAGTTGGAATCATTGCAGGACCCGCTGTTTTAGATTGGGTTCATTTAAATTCAATGATGAATGAATTTCAGGAAATTGGGGTTATTATCTTGATGTTCATCGCAGGATTGGAAAGCGACCTATCCTTACTAAGAAAATACTTGAAGCCCGCTGTTGTTGTGGCGCTTTTGGGGGTAATTGTTCCCATTGTAATTATGGGACCAGTAAGTTATATGTTTGGCTTTACTAAGCTTGAATCACTTTTTATCGGGGTTATTTTTGCGACAACATCTGTTAGTATTTCAGTTGCAGTATTGCGTGAATTTAATCGCCTAGATAGCCGAGAGGGGGCAACAGTGCTTGGAGCAGCGGTTGCCGATGATATTATTGGTGTTATCTTGTTAAGTGTGATGATTAGTGTAATCAATGGAAGCAGCAATAGTGGCCACGGCAATGGTCAGCCTTTAGGAATTGTCCTCTTGATGCAGTTAGTGTTCTTTGGTGGAACTTACCTATTAATTCGTTGGTTAGCACCTTACCTGATTCATATGAGTGATCGCCTATTAACAGTTGCTTCAACGTCGGTAATGGCGATGATTATCTGTTTAGGCATGGCCGCAATTGCTGATTATGTTGGCTTGAGTGGGGCTGTTGGCTCCTTCTTCGCCGGAATTGCTGTGGCTAACACCAAGCATAAAGAAGTTGTTGACCGGAGTTTTATTCCAATTGGATATGCAATGTTTATTCCGCTATTCTTTGTCAGTGTAGGCTTGAACATGCGCTTTGATAATATTGGTGAATCGTTTGTCTTTGTTATTGTAATGACAATCCTTGCATGCTTAACAAAACTGCTTGGATGTGGAGCGGGTGCTAAGCTATCTGGCTTTAGCATGCCAAGTTCTTATATTGTCGGTAGTGGGATGGTTGCCCGTGGTGAAATGGGATTAATTACAGCCCAGATTGGTTATGAAGCACATCTTCTTTCGCCAATGTATTATTCAGATGTAATTACCGTGATTATTATCGCAACTGTATTAGCGCCATTTATTTTAAAGAATGCATTGAAACGATCAGCCAACGAACTTGAGTAAAGGGGGCTTTTGATGGAAAATCATGAACGAGAAACGGAGCAAGCGCGGGTTGATAATGTTGAAAAACAAATTGACCAACAGATAGCTGCTACCACTAAAGCTGTTGAAGATGCTCATCGTGAAACACGGGCAGTTGAACGTAATTATAGTGAAAATGCATCTATTAATCGTTATGAAGTTGATGATATTGCTGAATCTCGGTCAATGATTGAACAGCAGCGACAATTGGTTTCACGAGCAGCGGAAAGTGAATCAATTCTAAAGCACCAGTTAAGAACTTTGAAAAACTTAAAAGGGTCACCGTATTTTGGCCGGATTGATATTCAAGATCCTGGTGAAGATAAGAGTGAAACGCTATACATTGGTACTTCTTCTTTAATGAATGAAGATAAAACAGACTTTTTAATTTATGACTGGCGGGCACCGATTTCTGGGGTTTACTATAATGGTACCCTTGGGAAAGTCAATTATGAAACGCCAGCTGGGATGCAAACCACAGAATTAAAAAAGAAACGCCAATTCACTATTAAGGATGGTAAGATCACTAACATGTTTGATACCAATGAAACGGTTGGTGATGAAGTTTTGCAAGCAGCTCTTGGAAAGCAAAATGACCAGTATATGCATAATATTGTGGCAACAATTCAAAAAGAGCAAAATGATATTATCCGTGATACGCGTAGTGATCTTTTGCTAGTACAAGGAGTGGCTGGTTCAGGAAAGACTTCAGCGATCCTTCAGCGAATTGCATACTTGCTTTATCATAGTCGAACAGAATTGAATGCGGATCAGATTGTCCTCTTTAGTCCCAATAATTTATTTAGCCACTACATTTCTGAAGTTTTGCCAAGTCTTGGTGAAAGAAATATGCGGCAAGTAACATTAGAAGGGTTTATCCGGCGGCGTTTTGAAGGCTTGCAAGTAGAAACATTATTTGATCGCTATGAAGAGCGGCAAAAACCTGAAAATGTTTCTCATGTTGTTGCTGACTTTATTGAAAGTGAATCTTTTATGACGTCAATTGCACATTATGTCGAGAAAATGACAATTGAGGATTTGCAGTTTGCTGATATTCGTTTTAATGGTCAAGTTTTCTTTTCAGCTGACCACGTCAAAGATCTTTATAAAGAATTACCATTGACGATGGCTCCTGCTGATAAGTTAGTTCAATTGAAAAATAAGTTAATTCGTGAATTACAGCGGCGAGTTAAAGATGAAGCTAAAAAAGATTGGGTAGCTAAAGAACTGGATTCACTTGATTTACAACAATTGCACAATCTTTGTGGTAAGAAGTCAATTGATGACTTTAAGGATGAAGATGAGCAATATGTTTACCTTTCGCGGCGCTTAGCTAAACGACGCTTACGTGTGATTGCAGATGCGATCTATAATAATTACTTTCTCGATTTTTATAATCAATATAATAAGTTTTTGCATCAAGTTGAGGTACCTAAGACAATTAGTCAGCGGGAATGGGCAACAATGATTCTTGCTTTTCAAGATGAGATTGAATGCCATCGGCTGGAATTAATGCATGCGGCACCTTTGATGTATCTGCGTGATTTGATTTCCGGTACAGGACAAAATCGTTCTTTTCAATATGTATTTATTGATGAGATGCAAGATTATTCAACAGCGATGTTAATCTACTTAAAACACGCCTTTCCCCAAGCTAAGTTTACGGTCCTCGGTGATAGTGAACAGGCTCTTTTTAAGCCATTGCAGTTACCGGAAGAGTTATTAAACAAACTTAGTGGGGTATTAAAGGCTAAGCGGCCTAATTTAATTGCTTTACGGCGAAGTTATCGTTCCACGACGGAGATTACTAATTTTGCGAAGGCCTTGTTGCCGGATGGAGATAAGATAATTTCTTTCACTCGCCATGGAAAGAAACCACGCTTGTTAGTCCGTTATTCTGATAAAGAGAGTCAGCAAAGCTTGTTAGATGAGACACTTAAACTAGCTAACAAACATGAAACTGTAGCGATCTTAACCAAGAATCAAGAGCAAGCCGCTGTTATTTATCAATTACTTCGCCGGCAAAAGGTTGAAAATATTCATCTCTTAGATAAGGATGCAAGTGAATTGCCAAAGGGGATCTTAATTCTCCCAATTTACTTAGCAAAAGGACTCGAATTCGATGCTGTCCTTGCTGCGGATGTCTCTGCTAAAAACCTAGCTAATACTGATGAAGTCGGTATGATCTATACAATGGCATCACGGGCAATGCATGAACTGGTCCTTTTAAGCAATGGTTCAGTTAGCGACGCAATTAACGAGAAAGCTGGGCGTCTTTTAACGATTGAATATCAATTGCCAAATAAAAATTAAATTTTTCTATTGTCTAAAAACGTTTTCAAGAGATGGTGACTTGTGATAATCTAATGGGGTAGATATAGAAAAAGGAGATGCTTCGCCATGGTTAAAGACGAATACACACTTGTACTAGTAAAGCCTGATGGGGTAAAAACTCGTCATATTGGAGATATTATTACCCGTATTGAACGGAAAGGGTATAATATTGAAGCTCTTAAGATGATTAACCCATCAGAAGAAAAGCTTCGTCAGCATTATTTTGATAAAGTTGACAAACCATTCTTCCCTGAATTATTAGAATACATGACAGAAGGACCAGTTGTAGGAATTGTTGTTTCTGGTACTAATGTAATCCAAGCAATTCATAACATGGCAGGAGCTACTAACCCTGGTGAAGCTGAATGGGGAACAATTCGTGGTGACTATGGTCGTGAATGGCCTGATGGTAACTTGCGAAATATCATTCATACGTCTGATAACGTTAACAGTGCCACTCGTGAAATTGGTATTTGGTTCCCAGAATTTGATATTAAAGATAAACAGTAGAAAATAAAAAGACTGAGAGAAAATTTTTCCTCTCAGTCTTTTTATTTTTCACTTGCCCTTTGTTGACGTTTAATCTTTCGTTGTACTGCTAAGGTATTACGCTCCCAGAAGACTCCATCAGTGTAGCCTTGGATGCTAGGATCATCTTTTATTTGATTAAGTCGGTACTGTCCCCATGCACAATATAGAAGACTTTGCTCGATTCCAAGATAACGGCGGTTAAGTTTAGCGGCAGTCACTAAACTCGAACCGGAACCAGCAAAAGGATCAAAAATGAAGTCATTAGGATTAGAACTGGCAAGGATGATTTTTGCCAGCAATTTCTCAGGCTTTTGCGTAGGGTGACCAGTATTTTCTGGCATTGACCAATACGGAATTGAAATGTCATCCCAAAAATTAGACGGCATTGTATCCCGAAAGTTACCATTTTTAGTAGCTTGCCAGTCTTTAGCTACCCCATCTTGACGATAAGGAGCTACCACCTGTCGTCGTTGCTTAACTTGGTCGACGTTAAAGGTGTAATCACTCGGGTTCGCGGTTAAGAACCAAATATCTTCCATCCCATTTTTCCAATTTTTCAGTGAACCCCGGCCCTTTTCTCGTTGCCAAGTAATCCGATTTTGAATTGTAAAATTTTTTTCGAGGATCGGCGCAAGTGCCATGCTGGTTGCCCAATCAGAAAAGACATAGATACTAGCATTTTCTTTTAATAATGGTTTTAAGAGGTCAATCCACTTTTGCGTGTAAGCTTGATATTGGCTTGTGGACATTTTTTTAAAGCTTAAACCATCATACTGTTTATTAAGGTTGTAAGGAGGGTCAATAAGGGCGAGATCAACCTGGTGTGGTGATAATTTAGTCATTACCTTGAAGGAATCCCCGTTGATAATCTTATTGGATATTGTCTGGAGATTATCAGTAGGCTGAATAATTTGGTTGAGGAGCTCAGGTGAAGCTTCCTCCAGCGTGAAATCGATTGTTTTATTTCTTTTTGAGCGCATATAGACCACTCCTGTTCGACGTTTAATATTATTATACTTGTCATATTCAGGATTGTCTTGCCTTTTTAGTAGGAGTTGGATTAAAATTAATTATATTAAGTAGCGCGAGCCTTAGCGAGGGGCGGTCGGTGAAAAGGTCCCCAAAGTGCGAAATGGTCACAACAAGATACACAATGAGCGGCAATAATGATTGCAATTTAGGTGGCACCGCGCGAAAAGCGTCCTATTTAGTTTATACGACTAAGTAGGGCGTTTTGTAATTTAGGAGGAATTTAAAATGGCAGAAGAAAAACACGTTATTTTAACTGGTGATCGACCAACTGGTAAGTTGCATATTGGACACTATGTAGGTTCGTTAAAGAATCGGGTTGAATTACAAAATACAGGTAAATATGACACATTTATCATGATTGCTGACCAACAAGCATTGACCGATAATGCCCGGGATCCGGAAAAAATCCGCCGTAGTCTTCATGAAGTTGCTCTGGATTATTTGGCGGTTGGAATTGATCCAAAGAAATCAACAATTTTGGTTCAATCACAAATTCCAGCATTGAGTGAATTAACGATGCACTACCTTAACTTAGTAACTGTTGCACGTTTACGCCGAAACCCAACTGTTAAGACTGAGATTAAGCAAAAGAAGTTTGGTGAAAGTGTGCCAGCTGGATTCTTTACTTACCCGGTAAGCCAAGCAGCAGATATTACAGCATTTAAGGCTGATACAGTGCCAGTTGGTGATGACCAAGAACCAATGCTTGAACAAACTCGTGAAATTGTGCGGACGTTCAACCGGATTTACCAACAAGATATTTTAGTTGAGCCTGAAGGGGTATTCCCACCAAAGGGTCAAGGACGGATTCCAGGGCTAGATGGTAATGCAAAGATGAGTAAGTCGCTTGGCAATGCAATTTATCTTTCTGATGATGCTGATACAGTGCAAAAGAAAGTAATGTCGATGTATACTGATCCAACACATATCAAGGTTAGTGATCCTGGTCACGTTGAAGGCAATACTGTCTTTACTTACCTTGACATCTTTGATCCAGACAAAGAGCAAGTTGCTAAATTGAAGGAGCAATACCAAGCTGGTGGCCTTGGGGATGTTAAGATTAAACGCTACTTAAATGAAGTTCTTGAAGCTGAACTTTCACCAATTCGCAAGCGGCGTGAAGAGTATGCAGCTAATATTGATTATGTTGATCAAGTTCTTAAAGAAGGCTCAGCACGGGCAAATGAGGTTGCAAACCAGACACTTAAAGAAGTTCGTGATGCAATCGGGATTAACTACTTTGGCTAAAAATATAAACTAAAAAAGCGAGGCTGCTAGGAAAATAAGTTTTTACCTGAGCCCCGTTTTTTTTCGTGTCTCCCATAGCAGAACATGGTAACATAAAAGAGATGTATTTATACGAAAAATAATTAATTAAAGCGGAGGTGAAAATGGTGGAAAACCTCGCGATTGTAGACCTCGGCTCAAACTCGGCCCGAATGGCAATAACAGAAATTGCTCCAGATGGACGATTTCGTGAAATTCGACGTGTAAAAGAAAATACACGTTTATCTGAGGGAATGGGACGAGAAAAAATGTTACAAGAGAGTGCAATTGAACGCACAATTGCGGCTCTAAAACGATTTAAAAAAATCTACCAAGAGATTCCCAATATTAAAGTTCGTGCGATCACAACTGCTGCAGTTCGGCAAGCACGAAATCGTCAAGAGTTTTTGAATCGTGTTCAACAAGAAGTCGGTATTCATCTACAAGTTTTATCTGGTAAAAAAGAAGCCTATTATGATTATCTAGGCGTTGTTCGGACATTGCGACTTAACCACTGTTTGATTCTAGATGTTGGTGGAGCAAGTTGTGAATTGATATTGGTGCAACAGCGAAAAGCACGTAATTTGATTTCTATTCCGGTGGGAGCTGTTAATTTATCAGAACAATACCACTTAAATGGCTATGTTCGTTCGGCTGACCTTTTTCGTGCTCAGGTAGCCATGAATGAACGATTGACCAAGATTCCGTGGTTACGATATGCAACGCGTGTTCCGATTGTTTTATTAGGTGGTGCTAACCGGACTTTGGCGCGTATGACTCAATCCTATCATCACCATCACCGCCGAAACGGTTCGATTCATGGGTATCAACTCTCCTCACGAGTAGTATTTGCGACTTACCGTGAATTATTAAATCGGAACTTGGCCCAGCGTAAACGGCTGACTGGTCTAGAACCGGAACGAGCAGATATTATTATTGGTGGAATGCTGCCTCTTGTAACCCTTTTGCAACGCAACAGTGATGGCCGGGTTATTTTTTCAGAGAGTGGTGTCCGCGAAGGAATCATCACTGAATATGTAAATCAAAGGAAGCGACATCATGACTGATTGGCAACACGGTTTTTATAAGTTATCTGCCGATGATCGACGTCAACAATTAGCAAAAGCTCGTCACCTATCCCCTATGGAAGAGCAAGTATTAGCAAATACAAGTTCAGATTTAGGGGATGAGTTAGTCGAAAATTATATTACTGATTATTCTTTACCTGAAGGAGTAGCCTTAAATATAACCGTAAATAATCGTCCGTATGTTGTACCAATGGTGGTTGAAGAACCATCAGTCATTGCCGCTGCTAGCAATGGTGCACACCGGGTAAGTAGGTCGGGAGGATTTACTGCTCCTCGGCAAGACCGACAATTAGTGGGGCAAGTTGTGTTAGATGATGTGATCGATAAAGCAGCAGTTAAAGCATGGTTATTAGAACACCAAGATGAGATTTTAACAATTGCTAACCAGGCTCATCCCTCAATGCAGGCACGAGGTGGGGGTGCGAAGTCGATGAAAGTTCGTACTCCTGGGAACTTTATTAGCATTGACCTGGGGATTGATGTTTGTCAGGCAATGGGCGCTAATAGTGTCAATACGATGGCAGAAGCGGTTGGAAAATGGTTAACAGACCAGGGCTTCCATGTTATTACCGCAATTTTAAGCAATCTTGCAACGCAGAGTCTGCAAACCGCTACTTGTAAAGTTGATTTTCGATACTTAGCAACTACGGAGATGGATGGTAAAGAGGTTGCTCAACGAATTACCCGCCTTAGTGACCTTGCGCAAGTTGATCCTTATCGGGCAGCTACCCATAATAAAGGAATAATGAACGGGATTGATGCGGTCATGATCGCCAGTGGAAATGACTGGCGGGCAATTGAAAGCGGGGCCCATGTCTATGCTGCTCGTGATGGGCAATATCGAGGATTAAGTACTTGGGAAATTCAGGACGACTACTTGGTAGGAAAAATTGTTCTTCCTTTACCAGTTGGTGTAATTGGTGGTTCAATTGGATTAAATAAGATAACAAAGATAAACTATCATATTAGTCAAATTAAAAGCGCCGAAGAGTTAGCAGCAGTAACAGCAAGTGTCGGATTAGCACAAAATTTGGCTGCTTTGCGGGCATTGACAACTACTGGGATTCAAGCTGGTCATATGAAACTCCAATATCGCTCATTAGCGGCAAGTGTCGGAGCTACGCCAGCAGAAGTACCGTTAGTGGTAGCTCAATTAAAGCAGCAATCACATGTTGACCAAGCACTTGCTAAAGAAATACTATCAACGATCAGAAAGGACCAAGTTAATGACTGAAGAGAGAATTACACTAAATAAAGAAAATCAAGCACTCCTTGATCAGGTTAACAGTCTATATCCTGAAGGTAGTGTCTTTGTCCAGTTTCATGGTGACAAGTCAGGATACGTTCGCCATGACCAAGCAACTCAACAAACTATTCCTGGTGCCTTGGTTATTATTGTGACTGACTTGACTGCCCCAAATTACACTGCTTCACATGAGTTATTGCACCTTTTGATGTTGCTAAAAGGGTTTCCACAAATCTTTTTCCAACTATCTCTTGGTGATAAGGAACTCGATGAACAGATGATGATTATGTCAACGGATTTGTATAACATTGCCATGCATCGAGTAGTGGTTGCAGAACAACGTAAGCATGGTTTTATTACCGATGAGATTGAAAAGCAGTATCTAAAGGGGATTGAATACACATTAACTCCGGAAAAAGAGGAAGATGATGAACGGACGTTACGGTTATTAACCCTTTTGGATGCCTTAGTCTTTTATGGTGATCACATTTCAAAGTATGAAAAAACTTTGGCAGAAAAGTACCCTCTCGCACTAGCTGCAGCAAAAAAGATGTATGCTGAGATTACAAAGAAGCCAATTAAGTCACCATTCGATATGCGCCGGTCAATTGTTAAGATTTATTCTTTGTTTGATCAACAAATGCAGGAATGGGGCTTACCAGCCTTACATAATAATGAATATACAACTCTCTCACCGGTATTAAGTGCCCGGCAATTACGTTTAGAGATGCGTCAAGTTTTTGAAATCTATCACTCTGATATGAAAGAACGGGGGACAGATAAGCGCGCCTATGTTGGTCTTCGGCGGAGTGATGGTCAAAATTCGTTTACTCTTCCGGCACCGGCTCAAAATGCGCCAGAAGAATTTAAGAAGATATATGATCAACCAGTGAAGGAATTTCTTGAACAGAATAGCATTCCATACATTGTAAGGAAGTGAGTTAGATGGATGCGACGATTCAAAAAACATTTGACGACGCAAAAAATATTGTCTTTCTAACGGGAGCTGGTATCTCAACTGCTTCTGGTATTCCTGATTTTAGGTCAGCAAACGGTTTATATACGCAAAATCGGAATGCCGAATATTATTTAAGTCACCGTTATTTTGCTAGTGATCCAGAAGGCTTTTACGAATTTTGCAAGCAGAATTTATATTTTCCAGATGCAAAACCTAACGTAATTCATCAAAAACAGGCAGCGTTGACGCAACAGGATCGCGCGACAGTTATAACGCAAAATATTGATAACTTATATGGAGAAGCTGGAACAAAACACTTAATTGATTTTCATGGGAACCTTTTCCACGTTTATTGTGAAAAGTGTCATGAAACAGTTCCGGTGAGTGAATATTTGAATAGTCGCTTGCATCAAAAGGATAATGGTCCCTTGCGTCCGGATATTGTGTTATATGATGAAGGAATTAAGCAAGAGGATATTGTCAATTCTGTCAAGGCAATGCAACAAGCTGATTTAGTTGTGATTGTGGGTACTTCGATGAAAGTATACCCATTTGCGGGCTTGCTAGATTACCGCAATCCAAATGCAAAGGTGATTGCTGTTAATCAGCAGTTATTGCAATTTCCTTTTGACTTTCAAATGGTTCAAGACGACGCAACAAAATTCTTTGACGAATTAAAAGTATAAAAAAGAAGCTGCAGTTGTCTGAGGACAATTTCCAGCTTCTTTTTGCTCCAGTAGTTATTCAAAGAAAACGACCTTCCCATCAACTTTGAATGGGAGTGCTACTAAATGAGAACCCTTCTTTTTAGTAGTAGCCTTTTCTTGATAAAAAATGTGACGAATACCTTTGTTCTTTAGTAGCATTTCTGATCGCTCCTTTCATATTGTTCACTTGTAAAATAACATGTTTTGAACGTTTTCCCTAGAGAAATAATGAAGTATGAGAAACGATTTCATTTTAATGGGTGAAAATGATGCATAATCCGTTCGCTTTTTACTACAAAAATGAATAAAAGCGATAAAAACAACGATTCAAGTCCTTGAAAAATGAATATAGATTTATTTTGTAGTGTATAAGAATTTGCTAAGTAATTTGATGAGGATTTTGGGGTACGAAAGAGAGGATTAAAGATGAAAATAACGATGGGGATGACAACTTGGACAGAGCATCCAGTACTCATTCATGATGAACAACGCCCAGTAAAGCTTGATGAGTATGCTCAACATTTTCCAGTGGTTGAGATTGATACTTTTTTCTACGCTTTACCTCAGATAGCAACAATTCAAAACTGGCTTGCTACTGTTCCACCAACTTTTCAGTTTATTGTTAAGGCTAACCAGAAAATGACATTGCATCAGCGAAATCAAGAACGTGGCGAATTAGAACAGGTCTTTCAACAATATCGCCGAACAATCTCCCCCTTGGTAGCTGCTGGTCAATTAAAGACGATATTATTTCAGTTTCCTCCATATTTTGATGCAACTGTGCGTGACTTTTCTTACTTACGATTAATTCGGAAATGGTTAGGAAACTTGCCAATTGCAGTCGAATTTCGTAATCAAACTTGGTATAAGAAAGAAATTTTACCGTCAGTCTTAAATTTCTGTCGTGAGCTCAATTTCACATTAGTGGCCGCTGATGAACCCCATAATACGCCGACGTCAGTACCATTTGTGCTTGCAGCAACTAATTCCGACTTAGCCATGCTGCGCCTTCATGGTCGTAATCGCAAAGGATGGGAAAATCAAGGAAAAGAATGGCGGAAAACGCGGACTTTATATCGATATTCGACGGAAGAACTCCAATTCTTTAAAAAACAAATTGAGTCCTTGCAGCCGCAACCTAAAGAACTCTGTGTTATCTTCAACAATAACTCAGCTAAAGATGCAGCACCCAATGCATTGAGTCTTCAAAAAATGATGAATATTGAATTCGAGGGATTGGCACCCAAATCACCAGAACAGCTTGATCTGTTTTAGGATGGAGCAAGCCCTAATAAAATGCTATACTAAATGTTAAATCTTAATTAGTAATATCTTAGAAAGAGGGGCTTCATATGGCTGAACAAAAACCAACTTATTACATTACAACACCAATTTACTATCCATCTGGTAAACTCCATATTGGTAATTCGTACACAACAATTGCATGTGATGCGGAAGCACGTTTTAAGCGTTTGATGGGTTATGACGTATTCTACTTAACAGGAACCGATGAACATGGCCTTAAGATTGAACAAAAGGCTGAAAAGCTCGGCATGAAGCCACAAGAATACGTTGATCAAATGGCTGCCCAAATTAAAGAGCTATGGAAAAAACTTGAAATTACAAATGACAAGTTTATTCGGACAACTGACGACTACCATGAAAAAGCTGTCCAAAAGATTTTCCAACAATTGCTTGACCAAGGGGATATTTACAAGGGTAAGTATACTGGTTGGTACTCAGTTGATGATGAAGAATACTTCACAGAAAGTCAGTTAGCAGAAGTTTACCGTGATGAAGACGGTAATGTGATCGGTGGAAAAGCGCCATCAGGTCATGAAGTTCAATTAGTTGAGGAAGAATCATACTTCTTTAAGATGAGTAAGTATGCTGACTGGTTAATGAACTACTATAAGGAACATCCTGATTTTATCGAACCGCAATCACGGATGAATGAAATGATTAATAACTTCTTAAAGCCAGGGCTAGAAGATCTTGCAGTTACGCGGACATCATTTGCCTGGGGGGTTAAGGTTCCTAATGACCCTAAACACGTGGTATACGTATGGATTGATGCATTATCAAACTATATTACTGCGCTAGGATATGGCAGTGATGATGATAGCCTCTTCAAGAAGTACTGGCCTGCTGATGTTCACATGGTAGGAAAGGAAATTGTTCGTTTCCACACGATTTACTGGCCAATTATGCTTCATGCGCTTGGCTTACCATTGCCAAAACACGTTATTGGTCATGGATGGTTAACAATGCGTGATGGGAAGATGTCGAAGTCAAAGGGAAACGTTATCTATCCTGAAACCCTTGTTGATCGTTACGGCCTTGATGCTACACGTTACTACCTATTACGGGCAATGCCATTTGGTAATGATGGCGTCTTTAGTCCAGAAGACTTTGTTGATAAGGTAAACTATGACCTCGCTAACGATCTAGGAAACTTGCTCAATCGGACTGTTGCGATGATTAATAAGTATCAAAACGGCAAATTGCTTGGTACTAATGATGCAACTACTGATTTTGATGCTGATTTAGAACAAACTGCTAGTGATGTAATCGCTGAGTATAAAGAACTGATGGACAAAACACGATTTGCTGAAGCATTAGCAGCTGTTTGGAAGTTGGTTAGTCGTGCTAACAAGTACATTGATGAAACTGAACCATGGGTATTAGCAAAAGATGATAGTAAGAAGGATGTATTATCAGATGTGATGACCCATCTAGCAAAGAGTTTGCGGATTATTGCAGCCCTAATTCAACCAATTATGCCGCATGCACCAAAACAAATTGTTGAACAACTTGGAATTGAAGGGACTGACTTATCATTAACCGATCTTCAATTTAATGATTTCCCAGCAGAAGCTCAGGTTGTCGCCAAAGGAACTCCGATCTTCCCACGATTGGATGTGAAGGCCGAGGTTGAATTTATTAAGAGCAAGATGACAGTAAACGAAAAGAAGAAGGGAAGAAAGGCAATGGCTGAAGCAAAAGAAAAAGCCCAGGAAGCAGCACAAGAAGAAAAAGCAGATGGCAAAAAGCCAATTCGGATTGATGTCTTTGACAAAGTTGAATTGAAAGTAGCTCAAATCACTGCTGCCGACCATGTAGAAGGTGCTGATAAGCTTCTGAAATTCCACATGGATGATGGAACAGAAGAAGGTCGGCAAATCCTTTCTGGAATTGCTAAATGGTATCCAGATCCTTCTGTTTTAGTAGGTAAGAAAGTTTTGATTGTTGCTAACTTGAAACCACGGAAAATGCGGGGCGAATTAAGCCAAGGAATGCTTTTGTCTGCTGAAAAAGACGGTAATGTTCAAGTAGTAACTGTTCCTGACAATTTAGTACCTGGAATGGGCGTTGAATAAAGTGAGTAATCATCAACACCAGCAATTGGTTTATGATTCCCATACCCACCTAAATGACGATGTGTTTTATGATGATGTGCCTGCCTTTATTAACCGTGCTGCTCATTATGGCGTGACGGAGATGAACATTGTTGGCTCGAACCAGCTATTGAATACTCGTGCTTTAAAGTTGGGACATCAGTACGATAACCTGCATCCAATTATCGGTTGGCATCCAGAAGATATTGCTAATTGGAATAGTGAAACCAAGAAAGAGTTACGCCAACAATTAGCAGATCCCTTAGTTGTAGGAATTGGAGAGATTGGCTTAGATTATTATAATGACGAGCATTCTCCTCACCAGCAACAACAAGAAATTTTTGCTGAACAGCTTGAGTGGGCGCGAGAACTTAAATTACCGGTCTCAATTCACTGCCGGGATGCACTGGCTGACACGTATGAAATTTTGCGGAATGCCCACGTCGATGAATTTGGCGGGGTTATGCATAGTTTTAATGGGACTTCAGAATGGGCAGAGAAATTTGTGGATCTCGGGATGATGATTTCATTTAGTGGTGTCGTAAGCTTTAAAAATGCGACAGAAGTCCATGAAGCAGCATTAGTTGTTCCCCTGGAAAAGATGATGGTTGAAACGGATGCTCCTTACCTAACTCCGCTCCCATACCGAGGAAAGCAAAACGAACCCGGTTTTACTAAATTTACGGTGGATGCAATTGCAGATTTAAAGCAGGTTGATGCTGGCAAAGTGGCATATAAAACATTTACGAACGCCCGTCGCTTATTTTTGGAAAATGAAGAAAGAGGCCTATGATTAGAATAAAAGAAGTTATAGTTGTTGAAGGTAAAGATGATACTAAGCAAATTTTAAAAGCGGTTGATGCCGATACTTACGAAACAAATGGATCTGCAATTTCAACGGCTGACTTGGCAAAGTTGAAAAAGTTACAAGCAAGCCGAGGCCTAATTGTTTTTACTGATCCGGACTTTAACGGGGAGCGGATTAGAAAAATAATCAGTGAAGCCATTCCTGGCGTTAAGCATGCTTTTATTAAACGAAAAGATGGTGTGCCAACTGAGGCTCACGGTAGCTTAGGGGTTGAGCATGCAACGCCAGCAATTATAAAATCAGCTTTGGAGCACCTTTATACTCAAACAACGACACCTCAGCAAGCTTTTAAGCGAGAAGATTTGCAAAAATGGGGATTAACAGGTCAAGCAGATTCACGAAAACGGCGTGAAAAGTTAGGGCAATTACTCGGAATCGGTTATGGAAATGGGAAACAATTGATTCACCGTTTAAACATGTTTCAAGTTGACCGGGCAACATTTGAAAAAGCGATTAAGCAAATAAATCAGGAGGCAGATCATGAGTAATTCACCAGAAATTGGTAGTCGAACACGTACCCGCGCGATAATGGAAAAGTACGGGATCCGAACAAAAAAGAGTTTCGGCCAGAATTTCCTTACTGATTTGAACGTCTTAAAAAATATCGTTGAGGCAGCAGATATTACAGCTAATGACAATGTAATTGAAATTGGTCCCGGAATTGGTGCTTTAACGGAGCAATTAGCACAAGCGGCGGGAGAAGTTTTAGCCTTAGAAATTGATCAAGATTTAATTCCGGTATTAAAAGAAGTATTATCACCATATGATAATGTAAAAGTGATTAATCAAGATGTCCTTCAAGCTAATTTACCAGAGTTAATCAAAAAGGAATTTAAGGATCCTAGTCGACCAATTAAGGTGGTTGCTAATCTCCCTTATTACATTACGAGTCCCATTCTAATGAATTTGCTGGCTAGTCCTGTTGAGTGGGCGACGATTTGTGTGATGATGCAAAAGGAAGTTGCTCAACGACTCACTGCTAAACCAGGAACTAAACAATATGGTGAGTTGACATTAGCGATTGAATACCAAATGCAAGCTAAAATTGCTTTTGATGTTTCACGGAAAGTATTCGTGCCGTCGCCTAATGTTGATTCAGCAATTGTGGTATTAACGCCACGGACAAATCCGCTTCCGGTTCAGCCTTTTGATAAGCAAAAATTATTTGGCTTTATCCGGGGATGCTTTGCTCATCGTCGCAAGAGTCTTTGGAATAACTTGCAAAGTGTAATTGGTAAGGATCCAGCGGTAAAAGAGAAAATGACTGCTGTCTTAGCTCAGCTGGATATTTCGCCACAAATCCGGCCAGAAAAATTAACCCTCGAACAATTTATTGAACTTGCGAATGCTCTTCACCGGCAAAATCTCTTGTAAAAGATGGTTGACCGTTATAAAATATTATGGTACAATTTTGATTTTTGTGTAAAAAAAGAGTATGCTAGTCTACAGTGAGGTGAAGGAGTCGTGCCTAATAGCATTGTAGAAATTAAGAAGAAGCTAGATGAACGGATTGGCGAGCATGTTTTAGTAAAAGCGCAAGCTGGACGTAAACGTATTACCACCCATCACGGTATTTTAAGTAAGACTTATCCTGCAGTATTTGTTATTCATTTAAATGATGAACAAGGAACATTGGATCGAGTTTCCTATAGTTATACTGATTTGTTAACACGAAATATTTCAATTGCCTTCGATGAAGCAGAATAAACTGATAATTTAAAATTCATATTTATAAAATAATAGGAGTGAGTAAAAATACCTTTCAACAGGAAGGCAGTTTTTTATTCACTCCTTTTGCTTTAGGAATAGTTAGGAAACAGTAGTTGCAAGGATTATAGTTCCGTTAGTATAATTTAACTAACTAAATTATTACAAATAAGGAGGGTTGCCGGATGATAGTTACAGAAAAAGCACCAGCAAAATTGAATTTGAGTTTAGATACGCCGATGCGATATTTTGATGGTTCTCCTCAATGGGATATGGTAATGGTCTCGGCAGACCTGGCTGATTATGTAACTGTTGAGACACACCGGCGCCCTGCAACAATTAAAGTCTATACAAATAGTGGCTTTTTACCCAATGACCAACGTAATTTAGCATACCAAGCAGCTCATATTTTACGTAGTCGTTTTCATTGTAAAGATGGCGTTACAATTCGGATTAAGAAGCAAATTCCAGTCGCGGCCGGATTGGGCGGTGGCTCTTCAGATGCAGCGGCAGTTTTACGCGCATTAAATAGTATTTGGCGGTTGGGCTTGAGTTTATCAGAACTAGCAAAGATCGCATTAACAATTGATTCTGATGTCCCGTATTGTATATATAACAAATTAGCCCACGTTACTGGCCATGGTGAAAAAATCGAATTGTTACCACCGCAACCTCATTATTGGGCTGTAATTGCAAAACAGAAGATCAGTGTTTCTACGCCGCAAATCTTACGACAAATTAATTATGAGAAGCTTCAACATCTTAATAATGAAGCATTACTGACAAATTTAAAGAAAGAGGATTGGCAAGAAGCAACAAAATATATGGGAAATGTTTTAGAGCCCTTAACGATGAAATTTTATCCAGAGATTGGTCGTCTAAAGAATAAGATGAAAGAATTGGGGGCCGATGTTGCCCAGATGAGTGGGACGGGACCAACCGTCTTCGCAATCTGCCATACAGAATCGCGAGCAAAACGGATTCAAAATAGTATCCGGGGATTTTGTCGCGACGTTCATGTTGTAACTTTGCTTTGATTATATTTAAGGACAAGAGGAATGAGGCTGAGAGAAAACTTTTGTTTTCTCCCAGCCTCAACTGCTTTTATGAACAATAGTAAGATAACGTGAAACTAGCTTCATGTCGCCACAAGACTCGAGGCTAAGTACGAACGCTAATCAGCCCATGCCGTGCTAATCATCGTTCTAGCTTAGCCCACCGCCTTGTCGAGGAGGTTATTTTCCACTCTCCTCTTGTCCTTTTTATTTTTATAGTTGCAATCTAGCATAAAGTTCGATATTATATTCATTGTTCTAAATAGTAATGATTACGATTAAAGAAGAGGGAAAGAATGAAAAAATATATTATCAGTATTAGTAGTATTGTTGCTTTGTTGGTTATAATTCTTGGGTTATCCTTTGTTCCGTGGAAATCGATGGGGAAAAATCAAAAGCCAATTAGAGTGGTAACTGGGATGAATTTCTATGGTGAAGTAGCGCAGAAAGTAGCTGGCGATCATGGCCAAGTGATTTCGTTTATTGATAATGCTTCGGTTGATCCTCATGATTATCAACCCAATACTAAGCAAGCCCAGCAAGTTGCTAAAGCCAATGTAGTAATTGAAAATGGTCTTGGTTACGATAGCTGGGTAAACAAACTCGTTAAATCAAGCAGTAACCATAACAAGATTAAAGTAATTAATGTAGCATCTTTAACCGGCAAGAAAGATGGCGACAATGAGCATATTTGGTATGCACCTGAGACGGTCGAAAAGTTAGCAAATGATCTTGCAACTCAATATGGTAAAATTGATCCGCAACATGCTAAGGATTACCAAAGAAATGCACGCAAATATTTAGCTTCTCTTCAACCGCTTAATGAAGAAATTGCGAAAGTAAAGCGCCAGGTAAATCCTAATAATAATCGAGTTGCAGTCAGTGAACCAGTTTTTGATTATGCCTTAGAGAATGTTGGTTATCAAATTATGGACAAGCATTTTGAAAAAGCAGTTGAAGATGGGAATGATCCATCACCAAAAGATATTGAAGAAATTCAACAAGCAATCATTAATCACCAAATTGCCTTCTTTGTTGATAATTCGCAGACAAGTGATAAAGTTGTTGATAATTTAGTTAAACTTGCCCATGAACATAATGTTCCAGTATTAAAGGTAACGGAAACAAAGCCGAATGGGTATGACTATATGCAGTGGATGCTCAAGCAATACCAAGCATTGTCTCGCATTCAACAAAAGGAGAATTAAGAAGATAATGGCAGTTGTATCAGTTGATGATTTAACGATCGCTTATGGAAATCATACTGTAATCGATCATTTAAGCTTCTCCATTAATGAAGGGGATTTTCTTGTCGTGGTTGGTGAAAATGGGGTCGGAAAAACGACTCTTGTTCGCTCAATGCTTGGTTTTTTAAAACCGAAAAGCGGGACAATAACTATTCCGCAAAGTACACGACTTGGCTACGTTCCTCAGTTTCGTAATATTGACGAGGAATACCCGCTATCTATTCGCGATTTTGTTGCTTTAAATACTAAACCACGCCTTTTGCCATGGCTGACTAAAAGCGAGCGAAACCGTGTTGAACGGATGATTCGTGAAAATAACCTAACAAAGATTGCTGAGCGGCCCCTTGGTTTAGCATCAGGGGGTGAGAAGCAACGAGCATATCTTGCTCAAGCTTTATTACCCAATCCAAATCTCCTTATTCTGGACGAATCGACGGCAAGTCTGGACAATGAAATGAAGTATGAATTGCTAGACCTGGTAACTCGTTTTCAACAAAATGGTTTGAGTGTAATGTTTATTACTCATGATTGGGATCTAGCAAAACAATATGGAACTCGTTTCTTGTATTTATCTCCCGGTTCTTATTCCACTGGGCCAATTAATGAGTTACCCAGTCCGGTAAAGGGGGATAAAAAATAATGTTAACTTTAAGTTTTATGCGTCATGCATTTGTCGCTAGTACATTTATTGCGATTATTTGTGGAATTATTGGAGTTTTTGTCGTTGCACGAAATTTATCATTTTTAACGCATACCTTGTCTGAAATTGGGTTTGCTGGTGGTGCTTTTGCCGTTTTTGCTGGATGGCCAGCACTAAATGGGATGATTCTGTTTACAATGTTAAGTTCAGTTATTGTTGGACAAATGAGTATAAAAGAATCACGACGAGAAGCGGTTATTAGTGCCGTTTCAGCGCTGTTCATTGGCTTAGGAATTCTTTTCTTATCTTTGAGCAGTCAGTCAGCTAGCTCAGCAACAAGTATTTTGTTTGGTAGCGTGGTTGGAATTAGTTTGAATGAGGTCTGGCAGCTTGTCTACCTTTCCATTCTTGTTTTAATTATTTTGCTATTGATGTATCGTCGCCTTAAGTTTGATTCCTTTGATTCAATTGGGGCGCAGGTCAGTGGAATAAATCAAACAGTGATTTCTGTTATTTTTCTTTTACTACTTGCTTTAAGCGTTAGTGTCGCTGCTCAGATTGTCGGTTCTTTGCTAATTTTTATTCTCCTAACGTTACCAGCTGCTAGTGCTAAATACTTTACGCATGGTGTCGCACGGATGATTATTTTAGCGATTTTATTTTCACTGTTAGGAACATGGCTTGGTCTTTTTCTCGGTTATTTGACAGATTGGCCGGTTAGTTTCTTTATCGCAGTGATTGAAGTTATCATCTATACCACAGCCTTGATTTATAGTAAATTTATCGAATCGAATTAGACTGTGGCTTAAGTAGTTAAGCAGGTAAACAACATAGTACAACAATGGTCTTCAACGCCCGGCAAAGTGTTGGAGACTATTATTATTTGCGGGGCTTTCAGATGCTAGCTTCGTGGTGACAAAACGCCTCCCTATCTCGGACTCTTTTTCTTCAGTAAATACTAAAATTTTTGCCGAAAATCCGAACATTTTATGTTAAAATCAATGTTAATTAATCCTTTTTGAAAGGCAGAGAAAGAACATGAAAATTAGACGGAGTAACCGATTGGTGGATATGACACGTTACTTGCTTGAACATCCGCGATCATTAGTATCGTTGAAGTTTTTTGGTGAGCGATATGACTCAGCTAAGTCATCAATCAGTGAAGATTTAGGAATTGTTAAACATACCTTCCAAACGTGGGGACAGGGACGATTAGAAACAATTCCTGGTGCAAGCGGTGGCGCGGTATTAACGCCATTTTATTCTAAGGAAAATGCTCAGGCGGCCATTGATAACTTGGTTGACCGGGTTAATGATGACTCGCGTTTGCTACCGGGAGGTTATGTTTACTTATCAGATTTAATCGGCCAACCGGAAATCTTGCGGCAGATTGGTAAGTTAATCGCTACTCAATACGTTGATACTGATGTTGATGTTATTATGACAGTTGAGACTAAAGGAATTCCGATTGCTCAAAGCGTTGCGATGTATATGAATAAACCATTTGTTATTGTTCGTAATAGTTCACACATTACTGAAGGACCTACTGTAAGTGTTAATTATGTTTCTGGGTCCGTCCAACGGATAAAGAAGATGGAATTGTCCCGTCGTACATTATCAGCTGGGGCGAATGTCTTGGTTGTTGACGACTTTATGAAGGGCGGCGGCACGATTAACGGAATGAAATCTTTGATTAAAGAATTTGATGCTAACTTGGTTGGGATTACTGTTTTTGCAGAAGGTCGTCCGGTAAATGGGCAACGGTTAGTCGATAACTGTACTTCATTAATCAAAGTGGAAACTAAAGATGGTACGGAGAAGAAGATTGCAGCACAAGCAGGAAGCTTCATGGAAAACGTGTTTGATAAGAAAGTAGAGAATTAGGAAATGACAAAACGTAATGCAATTATTTTAGCTGCTGGTAAAGGTACACGGATGCGCTCAAAGCTATACAAAGTTTTACACCAAGTTTGTGGTAAGACAATGGTTGAGCATGTTTTAACTCAATTGGAAAAAGCCAAAATCGATAATATTATTACAATTGTTGGTTTTGGGGCGGAAACAGTTGAACAACGATTAGGACACCGTACTAAATATGCGCTGCAGGAACAACAACTCGGAACTGGTCATGCCGTAATGCAAACAAAAAACCTTCTTGCAAATGAGGATGGTGAAACTATTATTGTCAGTGGTGATACTCCTTTATTTACGGCTGAGACTTTTGAAAAGCTTTTTGAATATCATGAACAACGGCATGCGGCGGCTACTATTTTGACTTCTATTGCTCCTGATCCAACTGGTTATGGTCGAATTGTTCGAAATGATGTTGGAATCGTTGAACGAATTGTGGAACAAAAAGATGCTACTATTCAAGAGCAGGCAATTAAGGAAATTAATACTGGAGTTTACTGCTTTGATAACAAAAAACTATTTGCTGCCCTTAGTAAGATCACGAATGATAATGCTCAGGGTGAGTATTATTTAACTGATGTTATTGGTATTTTAAAGCAAGAAAATGAGATCGTAACAGCCTACAAGATGGATAACTTTGACGAATCGATGGGGGTAAATGACCGAGTTGCCCTTGCACGTGCCAACAAGGTAATGCGTAACCGGATTAATACTCATTGGATGCGTGAAGGGGTTTCGATGATTGATCCTGATACAACTTATATTGATGCTGATGTTAAGATTGGTCGTGATACAGTTATTGAAGGTGGCGTTGTGATCAAGGGGCATACAGAAATTGGTAACGATTGTTATATCGGTGCTGGTTCACGGATCATTGATTCCAAGATTCACGATGGGGTTAAAATTATTTCTTCTACCCTTCAAGAAGCAGAAATGCACAATGGCAGTGATATCGGTCCTAATAGTCACCTGCGTCCAGAAGCAGAAATTGGCGAAAACGTTCATATTGGTAACTTCTGTGAGGTTAAGAAGGCTTACATTGGTGAAGGAACAAAGGTCGGTCATTTGACTTATATCGGTAATGCTACTTTAGGTAAGAATATTAATGTTGGCTGTGGAGTTGTCTTTGTTAACTACGATGGGACAAATAAGCACCATACCAATGTTGGGGACCATGCCTTTATCGGTAGTAACAGTAACCTAGTGGCTCCGGTTAATATTGCCAAGGATTCATTTGTCGCTGCTGGTTCGACCATTACAGACAGTACAGAACAATATGATATGGCAATTGCGCGGGCACGGCAGGTTAATAAAGAAAATTATGCTAAGAAGCTACCATGGTAACTTGCTTTTTGCCTCACTAATTTATATTATGTAAGTGGTAGTAGTATAACTTTTATTAATCAGCGGAGGACCTAATGACACAGCAATATTTTGATCAAAATTTAAAAATCTTTGCGTTAAATTCAAACCGTCCCTTAGCAGAAAAGATTGCTAAGCATGTCGGGGTTGATTTAGGAAAATTATCTGTTAATCGTTTTAGTGATGGTGAGATCCAAATTAATATTGAGGAAAGTGTGCGAGGAGACAATGTTTATGTCATCCAATCGACCTCTGCCCCAGTTAATGACAACTTAATGGAGTTGTTAATTATGGTAGATGCACTTCGTCGTGCTAGTGCCAAGACGATTAACGTGGTGATGCCATACTATGGTTATGCCCGTCAAGACCGAAAAGCACGGAGCCGTGAACCAATCACTGCTAAGTTGGTTGCTAATATGTTGCAAAATTCCGGTGTTGATCGGATTATTGCACTTGATCTTCATGCCGCACAAATTCAAGGGTTCTTTGATATCCCTGTCGATCATTTGATGGGTGCTCCTCTTTTAGCAGAGTATTTTATCAACCAGGGTGTTGCTGAAAATGCAGTTGTTATTTCTCCTGATCATGGTGGAGTAACACGGGCACGAGCACTTGCCGAGTTTTTAAAATCTCCAATTGCGATTATTGACAAGCGGCGTCCACGGGCGAACGTTGCTCAAATCATGAATATTATTGGAGACGTTAAGGGTAAGAAGTGTATTATGATTGATGACATGATTGATACTGCGGGAACTATTAGTTTAGGTTCGCAAGCATTAATAGATGCCGGCGCAGAAGAAGTCTACGCATCATGTACCCATGCGGTATTATCTGGCCCAGCAATTGAACGTTTACAGAATGCACCACTTAAAGAAGTCGTTGTGACGGACTCGATTCAATTGCCAAAAGAAAAACAAATCGATAAAATCAAGCAGGTATCGGTTGCTCCACTAATTGGGGATGCAATCAAACGGATTAACGAAAATCGTCCGGTTAGTCCACTATTTAAGCAAGTATTCCAAAGTGCACAGTTGGAAAAGAAGTAAGCTTAAGTAAACTGAGATTAGTAAATAAGTAGGGACTGTGACATAAGTCAAGTTACTTTCATAAAAGACAAATGGCACAGTACACCAATGGCTTCCAACGCCCGGTAAAACCGAACGTTGGAGGCCTATTGTTGCTTGCAGGGGCTCGAAAACGAAGTCACAAGTGACTTCTGTCTCGCTTCCTTTCTTATATTCCATTTCTGTATTTAAAAGAAAATAAAGATTTGGGAAAGACAAACAGTCATTATCAATTCATGTTATAATACGATGTGAAATAAGGAGGAGAAAAATGACAACAATTAAGTTTTTCAAAAAAGCAATGGTTGGAACAGCTGCAGTCGCTACTATCTTTGCCTTAGCTGGTTGTGGTAAACAATCTGCGTCAAGTAGTGATACAAGTTCTTCCAGCACATCGTCGTCTGTCCGTTCTTCCGAAAGTAAAGCTTTAAAGGCTTATCGTACAGCTAATAAGCTTATCCAAAATCATGATTATGAAGGGGCTTATGAACAGTTAAACCAATTAAATGATCATAATGCTCAAACGGAAGCACTTGCTGATGATTTACAAAGCTACATGGATGCCCAAAAAGCATATGAAAATGGCGATTATGATGGTGCTAAGAACAAATTGAAATCACAAAAGTCAACTAGTCCGGCAATGCGGAATGCATACGCTGATTTACAAAGCAAGGTAAGTTCTGCACAGGGTTCTACTAGTTCTCAAACTTCATCATCTACTAATAATAGCAAGCAAACAAATAAGCAATCCGGTTCTACAAGTGCAGCAACTCAACAATCATCCTCTGCTGCTAACCAAGCTGCATCTGATGCAACTAGCGATAATGTAGTACAACAATTTGCTAACAAGATGGGCTTTAGTGGCTCCCAAGGTTATCAAATTATGCCAACTGGTAAGACTGGTAATGTTTACAAGTTTGAAGTACGTCAAAACAATAGTGATAACACTGTTGCTAACTTAATCGGTATTTACCAATACAATAGTCAAACTGGAGCGGTAACAAAAATCGCTTAATATATAAAAGATGACAAAAAATAAAAGCAAGAGGTGTAGAAAGTACGCTTCTTGCTTTTTATTTCTGTCTTTACTTAAGAACATATTTTTCAATCGCTTTTCCAACACCATCATGATTATTATCAGCGGTTGTTACGTCAGCGATCTTTAAGGTACCAGGAATTGAGTTTCCCATCGCTACCCCTAACCCAGCAAATTCGATCATTGAATCATCGTTTTGTGCGTTGCCAAGGGCCATTACTTCTTCTTTTTTAATTCCGAGTTCTTCGCTAAGTAATTGAAGGGCATTTCCTTTACTTGCTTGTTTATTCATGAATTCTAGATAAAAGTCTTCGCTGCGAACAATGGAAAAGCGGTCACGCATTTCTGCCGAAAGCTCTGCCCATGCTTTGTCAATTTGTTCTTTAGTATCAACCATCATTGCTTTGGCGATTACGTATTGATCTTGCATTTTAGAAAGTTCTTCAAAGGTACGATAACGAATTGGCATACTTACAAGGTCTGACTCGTAGACTGTATAAGGACTCAAATCCCGGTTAATTGTGTAGATGTAATCTCGCGTTTCGATTTGGGACTTGACGCCTTCTTTAATACAATAAGTTTGCCAGTCTGCATAGTCATTGAAAGGCATCGTGTAATTTACCAGGACGTTCCCACTAGTTGATTGGGCCAGTGCACCGTTGAAGCTAATAACAAATTCGTTATCTGAATCATTTAAGCCCAATTGGTCAAGGTATGCTTTTACGCCTGTCATTGGACGTCCAGTGCATAAGACAATCTTTACTCCCTGCGCGCTGGCTTTTTTTATTGCAGTAACAGTTTGTGGTGTGATTTCACGTTGGTCATTGATTAATGTTCCATCGATATCGATTGCGACTAATTTAATTGCCATTATTTTTGCTCCTTTGGGTTAATAATATGATTATTCTTGATATAGCTTTGAAATTCTTCATAGATTGGTTCGAAAATTTCAATATTGTTTCGCGTTTCAAGCATCTCTTTTGGGAAAAAGAACCGTTGATCTCCGGCTTCTCGTCCCGATACGCTAGCGACTAAGGTACTAACTTGGGATAGTTCCACAAAATCGCCATTAGGTTGGAGAAGCTCGATTTGCGTTTGAGTATTAGAATCTTGTGGATGATAAGTATCATATGGAAGTTTAAAACTATCGTTGACTGCGGTGTAATACTGGCTATTAAACCCAGCAGTTTGGATGAGCTTTCGTAAAGTTGGTAAAAGTTTTTGTGTATTTTGATCATAAATGACTGATTTAAATGGTCGGCGGTTAAGAAAACGACTAGCAAGGTCGCTTAAAATATCATCACGAGAATGGGTCCAATGAATAAAATAGGTGGTTAAGACACCATCGTCAAGCGCCAAATAGTCATCCAAGGTAAACTTACCATTAAAAAACGGCATCAGCATATGAGGGGTGAAGTCGGGCTCAAAGTCATTAGGATGTTGGTAAATATATTTTGCCCGCATTAAGAGGTGGTCTAAGATAACTTCCATTGAACGGGAAACTGGGTGAAAGTAGACTTGCAGATACATCTGAAGGCGACTGATAATGTAATCTTCTACCGCATGCATTCCCGAAATTTCAAAGGCAATTCCTCTCTTAACTGGTCGCATAACATGAAGAACACGATCAAGATCAAACTTTCCGTAGTTTGTTCCTGTGTAATACGCGTCTCGTTGCAAGTAATCCATCCGGTCCGCATCAACTTGGCTTGAGATCATTTGCACCACTTGTGGATTTTCATAAGTATGGTCGATCACACTAGCAACTTGATGAGGAAAATCAGGAGATACCCGTTGTAATATTTTATTAATATTAGTGCTGCTGTCGGTGATCAACTGGCGGGTAATTTGCTCATGGTTTGTATGGAAAATATGCTCAAATGTATGGGAATAAGGACCATGCCCTAAATCATGGAGGAGGGCTGCACATAAGGCAACTGGTCGTTCGTGATCATCCCATAGGCCGTCGCCAGGATGCTGACTAGGATAGTTTCGCTGGAAATAGTTGCACATTTGGCGGGTAATTTCATAGACGCCTAAGCAATGGCCAAAGCGGGAATGCTCGGCTCCATGAAAGGTAAATGATGAAGTTCCTAGCTGCTTGATTCGTCGTAATCGTTGAAACTCAGGAGTATTAATTAGGTCCATAATAATTTGATTATCGACAATAATTTGTCCGTGAATTGGATCGCGAAAAACCTTTTCACGGCGAAGTTTTTCGTCATAAAAGTGATTCATATTAATCTTCTTTCTCTAAACGTTCTTGTAAACGTTCCATGCTGATTAGTTCTTTATTGAGGGTTGATATAAAATTAGGCGACCACATTAAGTTATTAAGGCTGTCAGGAACAATGATTTGAACGACTGATTGGATTCGCTGGATCGCATCCTGAACGCTTAATTGCGTGTTGAGGGCTTTAGAGATAGTTGTCATCGCTCCCGGCCAAACATCTGGAAAATGCCACTTATTTTGGCTTTGCTGCAATCCTGTATCATAGAAGTCACGAATTAGTTTGCCCCGATCCTGCTGATTGCCACCGACACTTAAGTAAAGCATTACTGTAACTCCCATTTTGTTTCGGCGTTGGGAAATGCCACCGATTTTTTGGCCGTTAACGCTGATATCAAAACTCCCCGGACAGTATGAATGAGTGATTTCACCAGTAGCGATTTTTAGGCTAGGAAAAGCAGCCTGAATTAGGTCGACCATTCGTTGATATGCTTCATCAATAGTTAATTCATGGTCTTCGAGGTGCCATGGATAGAAAATTGACAGGTTTAAAATACCGTCGTCACTTACAACTGCTAATCCCCCTGAATTACGCATGAAATAATGAAAACCACGGTGCGTAAGCGAAGTAAGGGCAGTTGATAAATGCGGTAATCGTTGATCTTTTAACCCTAAAATAACCGTATCTTCTAAGGTCCAAAAATGAAGAAGAGGATATTTGAGTTTGTTAGCTGAACGTAACAAAGCGTTGGTATAGATGAAAGACGAAAGATTATCCGCTGGAGTTAAAGGTTGAATAAACCGCTGAAAACACTGATTCTTAAAATTAGCCATCGTACTTCTTCTTTTCTATGAAATAATATATCTATATTATACAAGAACTTACGAGAACATGGATATTTCACGGGGTATTTATCCATAAATTTGCGAGAATACCCCCACTTCTATAAGTAGGGGATGAATCGCTCTCTTAAAGCACGTTAGTGCTTTTTCTTTTGTTCTATGATATATTTAGTATATATCTATAAAATGTGGTGATAACAATAGAATTAGA
>NZ_CANCWY010000009.1:0-64795 GCF_947381695.1 Limosilactobacillus sp. DJ3M12
AGCACTAACGTGCTTTAAGAGAGCGATTCATCCCCTACTTATAGAAGTGGGGGTATTCTCGCAAATTTATGGATAAAATAGCAACTAATTTCCTGCCTAGAAACCAGTTGCTATTATTCATTGATTAATTTTTAATACCATTCTATCTCAGCAATTGCATCAACTTGCTTATCAACGCCAATCTGGTGGTAAGTTACCGTTCCATCATTTGTTTGGAGCTTATTAACTTTGCTTTCCACAATTTCCCCATTGCGTACCTCTTGAAGATACTGCAAATTAAATCTTTTTATCTGATTCTCTCGTAAAAAATCACGGCCAAGAGGATCAAGAAGCCAATCAAAGTAACGCGCATTATTAACATGGTGATTAGCATCAAGGTCAAAATAACGAACTTGATAATTTTTCTTTATTATCGAACCATTTTCATCCAATTTTTGAGGTCGCTTTAGACGAGGAATTCTTTTCGCAACAGGAGCATTAAACGGTCCAATTAAAGCTAGTGGAATTGATTGCATTCGCCGCGTCTTTAGATTCATAAACACAAAAATCGACCTAATTCGTGCATATTCAATCTGGTGTTCTTTATCCGTTATCCAAAAATCACGAACAGCAAAAAAGCGGTTATAGGAAACAGCTTTGGTTCCTAAAATAACTGTTTCGCCAAAAGAAGGTTGATTTGCGGAAAGATGTCCTTCATAGCCGCTTACTACCCATGTACCGCCAGTAGATTGTATTTCTTCGGTTCCCATTCCTAAAGACATACTATGCTCATCGGATACCATGGAAATCATACTTAATATCATGCTTAGGCTTGGACGACTTGTTTCATCACACTCATAATATGTTAGTAAGTGCGGCATTTCAAATGTTTGTGCTTCTTGCTTTAACTCCATATTTTTCTCCTACAATTGATGATATTGTTTATATAATTCCTGGCGTTTTATATTATTTTTCTTTGCCACCAGCTTAATCGCAGCATTAGTGGAAAGACCATTTAAGATTTCCTTATCAACCTGTTCTGTTAATGGTAATTCAATATCATTATCTGTCTCCTCTGCCGGGTGTTCATTCCCAGCTACTAGAATAACGAATTCTCCTCGTGGTTGATGATCTTCAAACCAGGCAGTTGTTTCAGCAAGCGTTCCCCGCGTAAACTCTTCATAGCGTTTAGTGAGTTCCCGTGCTAAAACAACTCGCCGTTCATTACCGAAAACTTCCGCCATCGTAGCTAAAGTCTTTTTTAAGCGGTGTGGAGCTTCATAAAAGATCATCGTTTCTTCACGCTCTTTTAATTGCTCCAACGCCGCTACCTGTTGCTGATGCTTACGCCCTAAAAAGCCAAAGAAGTAAAATGGCTGGGGAACTAACCCCGAAGCGATAAGAGCCGTCAATCCTGCATTAGCTCCTGGAAGGGGGATCACTGGCAACCCTTCTCTAACTGCCGCCGCTACCAATTCCTTGCCGGGGTCAGAAATCGAAGGCATCCCTGCATCACTGCATTGGGCAATCGAATAACCAGCTTTTAATTTCTCAATCAATTCCGGAACACGTTGTTCAGTATTATGCTCATGAAAGCTAATTTGACGGGTTAATATATCAAAATGGTTTAATAGTTGCTGAGTATGACGCGTATCTTCAGCAGCAATCAGATCCACTTCTTTTAAGGTTTTAATTGCACGAAAAGTCATATCATCTAAATTTCCAATTGGGGTTGGAACTAAGTATAAACTTCCTGATCGGTGATCATTAAAACTACTAATTTGCTGCATACTATCTCCTATTTTGTCATTCCTTGTTCATGTCCGAATATTGCATCTAAACAAAAAGTACAAGATTCATTAGGCTCAAGACGTTTACCATAATACTCACTGCAAACATGAAAACCCTGTTGGTAAAGCTCTTTTAAATTTTGCCGTGATCCAGATAATTGGTTTTCACTATGATGTGATTGCTTTTCTTTAATCATCTGACGCAAATGCTTATTTTCAATTGAAAGTTCAACATTTTCCTCAGAAATAGCAATAATTTTTGCCTGCAACTGCTCCATTTTATTAACTAAATCCTGGGTCTGGTTCATCACCTGCGCAAATTGTTCATAAAGATTATCTGAACTATATTCTTCACTCATCTTTTCGCTCCTAACTAATGCTTAAAACCTGCACAAGCCGAATCGTCAATTGTTCAACAATATTTTGAAAGCTAATATTTTGTTCTAACATGTGACGAGTTTCCAACGTTAACTGACTAGCCGCTAACAATTGTTGAGGAGAGTATTTTCTAACTACTTCTCCCATTTCTCCTAAAATATTATTAAAGTGAAGGCGGTTGGCAACTGTAATTCCGGAATTTACCATTAGCGTATCACGCCAGATTAAGGTAATTAGGTCCAAAATCACTTGTTGTTTATCCCGGTCGGTAGCTACTTTTTGTAGAATTGTCTGAACATCAACGAAGCCTAACATCCCATTTCGTGTCGTATCTTGATACCACTGAATGACTCCTTTGATCGCACTCTCAAACCAATTATCTTCTTGCCACTGTTCAATCATTGCGACGGAATCTGTAATCCCAACAGCAATCTGTTGCTGAGATGATGGAATATTATGTTCAGTTAAAACTGTTAACAATGCATCTCGTTTTAATGGTGGCAGTTCAATCACCTGTGTTCGTGATCGGATTGTTGGTAAGACAGCACTTTTATTAGTCGTTAGCATAAAAATATAAACGCCAGTCCCCGGTTCTTCAATAAACTTAAGAAGACTATTTGCTGCACCATTTGTCATTTTATCAGCATCTTTAATAATAAAAATTTTCTTATTGCCTTCTACCGCACTCTTAGAAAATTCTGCTTTTAAGTGACGAATCTCATCAACCTTTATTTGGCGACCTTCTGGAGCAGCATAGACAATATCAGGATGGTTCCCAGACAGGATTCGCTGACACTCGGCACAAGTTAAATCTGGTTTATTGTCTTGGGGATGAAGACAAAATAACCGTAACGATAACCATTGAGCAATTGACATCTTTCCTGAACCGCCTGGCCCAACAAACAGATAGGCATGAGCAAGTTCTCTATTTAATAATATTTTTTGAAAACGAGTAATTATTGCTGGTTGTAATTTTTCTGCACGTGTTTGTCCCTGTTCAGCCAACCATCTTCACCTACTTAAAATTTAATGAAGTCTTCTACTGGTAAGACAAAAACAGTTGCCCCACCAATCTTTACGTTGACAGGAAATGCTGAACCTCCTTCAACATCCATATGCATTTGCGATGTAACGTATTGTTCACGTGACTCAGCATTCTTTTTAATTACTGATAATACTTCTTGAACTCGTTCATCTTCAATTCCAATTAAAAATGTCGCATTTCCTTCACGAAGGAAACCACCAGTTGTTGATAATTGAGTAACGTGAATATCAGCTTTATTAAATGCTTTTCGTAAACGATTGCTATCTTTTGATTGAACAATTGCAATAATCATTTTCATTATTAATCACCCTTTTTTATTAAAACAAATCTGAAAAACGGTCATGAATTGTTGCTTTTACATCCTCAATCACTTTTTCCAGTGGCTGCCTTGCATCAATTAACTTTATCCGTTCTGGATAATTTTTGTAAAGTTTCAAGTAAGATTGACGAACGGTTTGATGGAAAGCAAGCTTTTCCTTGTCTAATCGATTAATTTGATTAGAACGATGCTCAGCAATCCGTCTTAAGCCAATTTCCGATTCAATATCAAGGTAAATTGTCAACGACGGCATTAACCCATCAATCGCAAACTGATTAATTTGCCAAATTTCTTTTTCACCAAGGCCACGACCAGCTCCCTGATAAGCGATGGAACTATCTACAAATCGATCACACAGAATAACTTTGCCTGCTTTCAACCCCGGAATTATTTCTGAAACAATGTGTTGCCGACGAGCAGCAGCAAAAAGCAATGCTTCTGTCCGCCCATCCATATCGGTATTTTGACCATCAAAGAGTACCTGGCGAATTTGCTCAGAAATCTTATTACCACCCGGTTCACGAGTATACATAACTTTTTCTGTGCCAAGCTGATCTTCCAATTGTTGTTGAATCTGTTGGATTACACTTGTCTTGCCAGCTCCATCTGGTCCCTCAAATGATATAAATTTACCGTCCATTTCTCTCTCCTAGCGATCAATTACTCCATCATTTAACGTCCCGTGAACTTTAAACTTACGAGCAATTTTATATAGGTATAAAAATTTTTGTTCTTGAATCCGGGAACGGTAATGAAGTTCACTATTAACGTTTGCTTCATATACTGCTCGTTCAGTTTCACGTGCATGATCCCAACTGGCCTTCGTAGAATATACCGCTTCTAACAGGCGCTGATTCCGTTCACGTTCCACTTCTTTAGTAGGCCGCTTAAAAAACATTTTCTTACATCTCCGTTCGCCCTTGAACTGCTTTGAATAATGTCATCTCATCAGCATAGTCAATATCTGCGCCAACTGATAACCCATGCGCCAACCGAGTAACCTTAATTCCCGCAGGCTTAATTAGCTTAGCGAGGTACCCAGCCGTTAACTCACCATCTGATGAAGCATTAGTTGCAATAATAATTTCCTTTACTTCATTATCTTTCTTTAACCGTTTAAGTAAACTTGTAATATTAATATCTTCTGGGCCTGTTCCTGCAACTGGGGAAATAACTCCATGAAGGACATGGTATAAACCATGATATTCATGCATCCGTTCCATTGCCATAACGTCTTGTAACTGCTCAACAACTAGAATTTGCGAATGATCACGGGTCTTATCGCGACAAATCGGACAAGGATCATCTTCAGTAATATTGCCACAAATACTACAGTTATGAAGGTCTCTTTTAGCAGATAGGAGAGATTTAGCAAAGTTCGTTACATCATCTTCTTGCATACTCAAAGTATAGAACGCCAGGCGAGTTGCAGTCTTTTGCCCGATTCCTGGCAACTTAGTATAGCTTTCAATTAATTTTGCTAATGGTTCTGGATATTGGATCACTTTTTACAACCCCATACCTTGCGTATATTTACCAAGCTTTTGTTGAGTAGCATCATTGACTTGTTTCATTCCGTCTTTCACAGCAGCAATTACCAAGTCTTGAAGCATATCAATATCATCTGGATCAACTGCTTCTGGCTTAATCTTTAAGTCAATTAATTGATTATCCCCGCTAAACGTAGCAGTTACCATATCATCCGGTGCTTTTCCAACAAATTCCTGTTTAGCAAGTTCTTCATGTTCAGCCATCATTTTCTTTTGCATTGCCTTAGCCTGCTTCATCATTTGTTGCATATTCATTCCACGCATCATAATATCATCCATCCTTTTTCTTAATTATCTTCTACTTTAACAATATCACTACCAAATAACTTCTGTGCTGTTGCTACTTGGTTATCTTCTTGAGGTGACTTTTCTTCAGTTAGTGTCTCATCTTCTGGTGGTAGCGGTGGTTCCTCCATCGGTGCTGGTGTAGCTGCAGGAGTTTGTCCGCTTTCTTCAGTAGTTTGCGGCTTTTGTTTAATAGGTTGCGACTTTTGCTGATTCTTACCAAAACCATGATCCTTGATAAAGTCTTGCCGAATTTTTGGCCATTTATCCTTAGGTACAAAAACAACTTGCCGTTCATTTCCAGTTAAACGTTGCAGAGCACTTTCCATATTCTCTAACAACGTTGTATCATCAGCTGCTTGTTGGAATAAGAACGGATAATCAAAAGCAACAATTATTCCCGCGGCACTAGCGGCAACTGGTTGTGAAACGTGAAGTAAGGACCGTTGCGGCACCGACAATAGATTCAACATATCTCCCCATAGCTCACGAACATTTATTAAATCTTGACGAGTCGCATTTTCTAACACTGGGTAAATCTTATTGAGATTAACCTGCACTTTCTTTTGTTGTACTCGTGGTTGCTCATTTTGTTGCCGAGGTGATGGTCGACTAGCCTTTGCCGGCGCATTCTGCAACTGTTTTACTGTTTGTTGCAATTGCTGTATCTCTTGTTGTAATTTTTCAATCGTCTTAGTAGCTTCAGTATTTGTATCCGAAGAAACCGCTGGTGCCGATTGAATATTCTTTTGTGGTTCGATTTGTGCAAGTTTTATTGTAAGAACTTCCAAATACACATCCGGATGGGTCGTAAAACGCATCTCTTCTTGAATATTATTTAGTTCATCGATCATTTGGTATAAGGTCGCTGAAGAAGCAAGTTGGACTATTTCTTCAAAGTCTTCCTGCTTTAGTCCCGTACTTTCAACACTAATCAAGCTTGGTGATTCTTGGTATAAGAGAATATCACGAATAAAGGAAATCAAGTCCTCAATGAACCGCTGACCATCTTTTCCTTCATCCAAAATATCTTTCATGGTGTCAAGAGCAGTCACCCCTTCATGCTTACTAATCTCCAAAAAGTACTTTTTTAATAATTGTTTAGTAACACTTCCTGTAACTAGTAAAGCATCATCCAACTTTACCTCATTATCACTGAAAGAAAGAACCTGGTCAAGGATACTCAACGCATCCCGCATTCCTCCTTCAGCGGCATTTGCAATTACCCATAATGCTTTCTCATCATAAGTAACTTCCTTTTGATCAAGAATATATTTCATTCGATTAAATGCATCTTCTGCTGAAATTCGTCGAAAATCAAATCGTTGAACCCGCGAAATAATTGTTAAAGGAATTTTATGCGGTTCTGTAGTTGCAAGAATAAAAATCACATTGGCTGGTGGTTCTTCAAGCGTTTTTAGCAGTGCGTTAAAAGCCCCTGTTGAAAGCATGTGAACTTCATCAATTATATAAACTTTGTAGTCCGCTTGGGTAGGAGCATATTTTGCCTTATCCCGAATATCACGAATCTCTTCAACCCCATTATTAGAAGCCGCATCGATTTCAATTACATCATTTAATTGCCCGTTTGTAATTGCTTTACAAATCTCACACTCATTACAAGGTTCGCCATCCTTGGAATGATGACAATTAACCGCTTTAGCAAAAATTTTTGCTGCTGAGGTTTTACCGGTACCACGTGGACCAGCGAACAAGTATGCATGGCTTATCTGGTGAGTGATAATGGCGTTTTTTAGGGTTCTTGTAACAATCTGTTGACCGACAAGATCATCGAATCGCTGTGGTCGCCAGACACGATATAATGCCTGATAACTCATCGCCAGACTCCCTTTCTGAATTTAAAATACTATAAAATATTATACAAGGAATTAATCACATAAAGTAGGTAAAATACATTTTAATTAAAATTTAAAAATAAAAAAGACCCGCAATAAACCATTACGGGTCAGCTTAATTATCAATAAAACTTAGAGCACAAGGTATATCATACTTAGTGCTGCTTCCTTCCAGACCTGACACGGTTCGTAAGCATACCCTTGCTCTAAGGCCTTACGGCAAATAGTATAATACACTATTTTTCTTTAAATTACTAGGGGTTAGCCTTATTTTTTCGTCGAGCCTCTTTCCGGCGGCGACGAATTTTACGGAAAAAGTTTTTTAACATTTGACTACACTCATCCCCTAAAATACCAGAATGGACATTAACTTGATGATTTAAACGGGAATCATTTAGTAAATGGTATAAGCTATCAACCGCCCCGGCTTTCGGATCAGCAGCACCATAATAAACATTTTTTATTCGTGCGTTGATAATGGCACCGCTACACATGATACACGGTTCTAACGTAACATATAAGTCACAGTCCTCTAAACGCCAACTTCCTAAATTCGTGCATGCTTCCATAATCGCAAGCATTTCTGCGTGATAGGTAACATCTTGAAACTTTTCACGCATATTATGACCACGCCCAATTACCTGTCCCTCGTGGACAACAATCGCACCAATTGGTACTTCATCTAAAATTCTGGCTTGTTTTGCTTCTGCAATTGCCATCTCCATAAATTTTTGTTGTTCAGATAATGATGAATTGATTTTTTTCATTCTTTTTCTCCAAGCACTTAAAATTCCCCTGTTGTTCAGTGTATAATAATAGATTAGTTTTTCAAATTAATTTTATTAAGCACCTGCTTAAGTATTCTATCAAAAAAAGTTTCACAGGTGTTAACCACTAGTTCAAGCACTATATGTTGTGTTTCACTATTTTTCAAGCACGAAATATAGTGCTTTTTTAATTGATTTTTTCTAATTCATCGTTATACTAGAAAACATCGACTAATCGTTTAGGAGGCCTCGTGAAGATGGTAACTGTATTTTCAAAAAATAATTGTATCCAATGCAAGATGACAAAACGTTTCCTTGAGCAACACAAAATTTCATTTATTGAACACAACATCGATGAACAACCAGAATACATATCTCAACTTAAGTCTGAAGGTTTTATGGCGACTCCAGTTGTAAAACTTCCTAACGGTCAAGCTTTTTCTGGCTTTCGTCCTGATCAATTAAACCAACTTGCCTAAGTTTAAATAAACTAATATTTTGCCAGGCATCAATTCGCTATTGGTGTACTGGCTTCTTTATTGACATAATCAAATTAATTCAGAAAGTGAGTTATTAATATGGCGTTATCCGATATCGATATGACCAAAGTTAAATATTACGATTATAACAACGAAGTAAATATCCCCAAAAACGGACAAATTCAACTAGATAAAGATAAATTGGCCTTAGAAGACTTTATCAAAAATAATGTAGAACCGAATACCAAAAGCTTTTCTTCATTAAAAGAACGTTTTCAATGGTTAAAAGAAAATGATTATATTGAAGAGGAATTTATGAATAAATATAGTGAAGCATTCATTGAAAAGCTTTACGATTATTTAAAAGCCCAAAACTTCCACTTCCATTCTTTTATGGCAGCTTATAAGTTTTATGCTCAATATGCCTTACGAACAAATGATAAAGAGTACTACCTTGAAAACTATATTGATCGAGTCGCAATGAATGCTCTTTACCTCGCTAATGGTGATGAAGAGTTAGCAATGCAGCTCGCTGATGAAATCATCCATCAACGTTATCAACCCGCAACTCCAACATTCCTTAACGTTGGGCGTAAACGCCGGGGAGAATTTGTTTCTTGCTTTGCGATTCAAACAACGGACGACATGAATACCATTGGTCGAACAATCAATTCTGCCCTCCAACTTTCTAAAATTGGTGGTGGTGTTGGAATTAATTTAAGCAACCTTCGTGAAGCTGGTGCCCCAATCAAGAAAATACAAGGTGCTGCTAGTGGAGTTGTTCCTGTAATGAAGTTGTTAGAAGATAGTTTTTCCTATTCCAATCAACTGGGACAGCGACAGGGAGCTGGAGTCGTTTACCTTAGTGTTTTCCATCCTGATATTATTGAATTCTTAGGAGCAAAAAAGGAAAACGCTGATGAAAAGATTCGCTTAAAGACCCTCTCTCTCGGAATTACGGTTCCTGATAAGTTTTACGAATTAGTAGAGCAAAATGCTGATATGTACTTGTTTAGTCCCTATGATGTTGAACGAGTATACGGAATGCCATTCTCCTACGTCGATATCACAAAAGAATACGACAATTTAGTAGCAAACGATGATATTCGCAAGAAGAAAGTTAATGCCCGGGACTTGGAGGATGAAATCAGTAAACTTCAACAAGAATCAGGTTATCCTTACATTATCAATATTGATACAGAAAACCGGGATAATCCGATTAATGGAAAAATTGTGATGAGTAATTTATGTTCAGAGATTGCTCAAGTACAAGTACCAGCGCAAGTAAATGATGATCAATCATATTCTGAAATGGGAATTGATATCAGTTGTAATCTTGGGTCAACCAATATTGCTAATATGATGGAAAGCCCTGACTTTGGTAAATCGATTAAGGCAATGATGCGAGGATTAACCCGAATCAGTGACGTAGAAGACCTAGATGTTGTCCCAACTATTCAAAACGGAAATCGGCTTGCCCATTCAGTTGGTTTGGGTGCAATGGGATTGCATAGCTACCTCGCTAAGCACCATATTCAATACGGAAGCCCGGTTGCGATTGAATTCACAGGTGTTTACTTTATGCTCTTAAATTATTGGTCATTAGTGGCATCAAATGAAATTGCCAAAGAGCGGCAGGAAACTTTCCACGATTTTGAGAACAGTAAATATGCGGATGGTTCCTACTTTGACAAATATGTTACTAAGGATTGGGGACCACAATCAGATGTTGTTAAAGGTCTTTTTGAAGGTATTTTTATCCCTGGAATTGAAGATTGGAAGAAGTTGAAAGAAAATGTAATGCAAGATGGTCTTTACAATCAATACCGTCTTGCTGTAGCGCCAAACGGTTCAACTTCCTACATTAACGATTCGACTGCTAGTCTACATCCAATCATTAATCGTGTTGAAGAGCGTCAAGAAAAGATGATCGGTAAAATTTATTACCCTGCCCCATATCTTTCAAACGACACGATGCCTTACTATCGTTCAGCTTACGATATGGATATGCGAAAGGTTATTGACACTTACGCCGCTGCACAACAGCACATCGATCAATCTCTTTCAATGACCCTCTTTATGCGGTCAACAATCCCAGCAGGCCTTTACGAATGGAAAAATGGACGAACAGATAAAATGACGACTCGTGATTTAAACATCTTACGGCACTATGCCTATAAACGCGGGATTAAGTCAATTTACTACATTCGAACGTTTACTGATGATAGCGATGAAATTGGTGCAAACCAATGTGAAAGCTGTGTTATCTAAGCCTAATCAGAATTTGATTTAAACGTTGGGCACTGGTAAACTTGATATTATGTATACAAATGGCTTTTGGCATCTCGATTTATTAAAAGCAACGTATTTGGAGGAGCTCAATCAATGAAACTGGAAGAATTTAAACCTGTAAATCAATATAAAGCAATTAATTGGAATGAAGTTTCCGACATGATCGATAAAGCTACATGGGAAAAGCTAACAGAACAGTTCTGGCTTGATACGCGGATCCCAGTTGCCAATGATATGGATGATTGGCGTGAATTAGATGACGATCATCAATGGACTGTCGGACATGTTTTTGGTGGTTTAACCCTTCTTGATACTGTTCAATCAGAAGCAGGATTAACTGCCCTTAAAGAAGATGTTAAAACTCCTCATGAAACAGCAGTTCTTAATAACATCCAATTTATGGAATCAGTTCATGCTAAGAGTTACTCAACTATTTTCTCTACTCTTAATACCCCAGACCAAATCAAAGAAATCTTTGAATGGTCCGATACAGAAGAATATTTGCAAAATAAAGCTGTCAAAATTGCAAATATGTACCTTGATCCAAGTCAAGATCCGCTCAAAAAGAAAGTAGCCAATGTTTTCCTTGAAACTTTCTTATTCTATTCTGGTTTCTACACTCCCCTTTATTACCTTGGCCACAATAAATTAAATAACGTGGCTGAAATTATCAAGCTAATTTTACGGGACGAATCAGTTCACGGGACATATATTGGATACAAGTTCCAAGTCGGCTTACGTGATCGAACAGAAAAGCAACAACAAGATATGAAAGATTGGATGTACAATTTCCTTTATGAACTATACGATAATGAAGAAAAATACACTCATCTTCTTTATGATCAAGTTGGTTGGACAGATGATGTTTTAACCTTCATCCGTTACAACGCTAATAAGGCATTGATGAACCTTGGTCAAGATCCACTATTCCCTGATACCGCTTCTGATGTTAACCCAGTTGTTATGAATGGAATTTCTACTTCAACTTCTAACCATGATTTTTTTAGCCAAGTCGGCAATGGGTATCGCATGGGTGCCGTTGAAGCAATGAATGATAGTGATTATGACGTTAAAGATCCAAACGCGGGAAAAGACATTAATGCCCGCGATTAATAAAAAAGCTACCATTTCTGAATGGTGGCTTTTTTATTATTCCCAATAATAATCTGTTAATGATTAGTTAACTTAATAACTAGCCGAGTTAAATTAATATATTCGCTTTTATATTCTATTTGTGAAACAGGCTTCAATTAATAACAGTATACAAATCTATCATCTCTTAATCTCAAAAATAATACCAATGTTTTTTGTTGCTATACAAGTATTATAAAGACAATATTGTAAGCGAATTCATACAAAGCAACCATTGTTTAAACGTTCACAAGGGTATTTACAAAGCAAAAAAATGTAGTAATATTATACATGTTCAAATGTTAACAAAGAAAAGAATTGAAAAAGGAGATTTCAATTATGCCTGCTAACAACAAAAAACAAGTTGAAAAAAACGTATTAACTGAAGAAGAAAAAAAGCAAAATGCGCAAAAATTAGTTAATGACATAATTGCCAAAAGTGAAGCAGCTTTTGAACAATTACGTTACTACTCACAAGAACAAGTTGATAAAATTTGTCAAGCCATGGCCTTAGCTGCTGAAGAACACCACATGGACTTAGCTATTGATGCAGCTGAAGAAACTGGTCGTGGGGTTGCCGAAGATAAGGCTATCAAGAACATCTACGCAAGTGAATACATTTGGAACAACATCCGTCATGATAAGACTGTCGGAATCATCGAAGACAACGATGAAAACCAAACCATCACTATTGCTGATCCGCTTGGTATTATTGCAGGTATCGTTCCAGTTACTAACCCTACTTCAACAACGATCTTCAAATCAATCATTAGTGCTAAGACGCGGAATACAATTATCTTCTCATTCCACCGTCAAGCCATGAAATCTTCCATTAAAACAGCTAAGATTTTACAAGAAGCTGCGGAAAAGGCCGGTGCACCAAAGAACATGATTCAGTGGCTTCCTGAAAGTAGCCGTGAAAATACAAGTGCATTGTTACAACACCCTAAGACTGCTACTATTTTAGCAACTGGTGGTCCTTCATTAGTTAAGGCTGCCTACAGTTCAGGTAACCCTGCTCTTGGTGTTGGTCCTGGTAACGGTCCAGCTTACATTGAAAAGACTGCTAATATTGAACGTTCTGTTTACGATATCGTTCTTTCTAAGACTTTTGATAACGGAATGATCTGTGCTACTGAAAACTCAGTTGTTGTTGATGAAGAAATCTACGACAAGGTAAAAGAAGAATTCCAAAAATGGAACTGTTACTTCTTGAAGCCAAATGAAATTGATAAGTTCACTGAAGGCTTCATTGATCCTAAGCGTCACCAAGTTCGTGGACCAATTGCTGGTCGTTCAGCTAACGCCATCGCTGATATGTGTGGAATTAAAGTTCCTGAAAACACTAAGGTTATCATCGCTGAATATGAAGGGGTTGGTGACAAGTACCCACTTTCAGCTGAAAAGCTTTCACCAGTATTAACAATGTACAAGGCCACTTCACATGAAAATGCCTTTGATATTTGTGCTCAATTATTACACTATGGTGGTGAAGGTCACACTGCTGCTATTCATACCCTTGATGATGATTTAGCAACTAAGTACGGTCTTGAAATGCGTGCTTCACGGATCATTGTTAACTCTCCATCTGGTATCGGTGGTATTGGTAACATTTACAACAACATGACACCATCACTTACTTTAGGTACCGGTTCATACGGTGGTAACTCAATTTCTCACAACGTTACTGATTGGGATCTCTTAAACATCAAAACAATTGCAAAGCGGCGTGAAAACCGTCAATGGGTTAAGATTCCCCCAAAAGTATACTTTCAACGCAACTCACTAAAAGAATTGCAAGATATTCCAAACATTAACCGAGCATTTATCGTTACTGGTCCTGGAATGAGCAAGCGTGGTTACGTTCAACGTGTTATCGATCAATTGCGTCAACGTCAAAACAACACTGCTTTCTTAGTATTTGATGACGTTGAAGAAGATCCATCAACAAACACTGTTGAAAAAGGTGTTGCCATGATGAACGACTTCAAACCTGATACAATTATTGCTCTTGGTGGTGGTTCACCAATGGATGCTGCTAAGGCTATGTGGATGTTCTATGAGCACCCAGAAACTTCATGGTATGGGGTTATGCAAAAGTATCTTGATATTCGGAAGCGTGCTTACCAAATCAAGAAGCCTACTAAGTCTCAACTTATTGGGATTCCTACTACATCAGGTACTGGTTCAGAGGTTACTCCATTTGCGGTTATTACCGATTCAGAAACTCATGTTAAGTACCCACTTGCTGACTACGCCTTAACTCCAAACATTGCGATTGTTGACTCACAATTCGTTGAAACTGTCCCAGCAAAAACTACTGCATGGACTGGACTAGATGTTTTATGTCACGCTACTGAATCATATGTTTCTGTTATGGCAACTGATTACACTCGTGGTTGGTCACTACAAACCATCAAGGGTGTTATGGAAAACCTTCCTAAGTCAGTTCAAGGTGACAAGTTAGCTCGTCGTAAGATGCACGACTTCTCAACAATGGCCGGTATGGCATTTGGTCAAGCCTTCTTAGGAATTAACCACTCTCTTGCCCACAAGATGGGTGGAGCATTCGGTCTTCCTCACGGTTTGCTTATCGCTATTGCAATGCCACAAGTAATTCGCTTTAACGCAAAACGTCCACAAAAGCTTGCTCTCTGGCCTCACTATGAGACTTACCATGCAACTAAGGACTACGCTGACATTGCACGGTTCATTGGTTTGAAAGGCAACACTGATGAAGAATTAGCTGAAGCATATGCTAAGAAAGTTATCGAACTTGCTCACGAATGTGGTGTTAAGCTTAGTCTTAAGGACAATGGCGTTACACGTGAAGAATTTGATAAAGTAGTTGACGATCTTGCTCGCTTAGCTTACGAAGATCAATGTACTACTACTAACCCAGTTGAACCACTTGTTAGCCAACTCAAGGAATTACTTGAACGTTGCTACGATGGTACTGGCGTTGAAGAAAAATAATCCAGCGTATAATTAAAAATTAAGACTTTTCTCCTATTATAAAAAGCCCCTCGACATCTAATTTCTAGATATCGAGGGGCTTTTATTAATCTTAGTTACCTTAATTCACTTCATTATCACCAGATTGCGTTATCAAGCGGAGCACATTTTCTGCATCATCATTCTGATGTAAGGGTTCTTCACCCTTATCTTCACCATTAAGTTCATTATCACCTGCATCAGTCTTTAGGAAGTAGCCATCAACAGTTGTGTTTGTGACCGTATTATCACCAGATTGATTATTAACAGTATATTGTCCTTGAACTGTTAAATCATGTCCTGTGAAGTTACCTGACGAGAGTTTTGTACTTCCTCCACGTAATGTAACTTGACGGTATTCAACCTCGCCTGCATCACTGTTAACATCAATATTGTCCATTTTAACTTGAGAAACTGTTAGATCACCACTCTCTAAATGAATACGACCAGCTATGGCTTGATCATGTGGGATAGTCACAATGATTAAATCTTGGTGGGGCTGATAATCATTAAAGTTAAAGACAAGCGGAAAGCCACCAGTTTGGCGAATTGAAGCAACGTTATTATGAACAGTTACAGCTGGAGTATGCCTGCTTATACCAGAATAAGTAATCTGATATTTCTTGCCTTCACGAACTATTACATTAGCCGTCAATGCTGAGATATCAATCCGTTCAAAAGCTTTATTAGTACTTATTGTTTTAGTGTGAGAATGAAAGATTGCTGGACGATTGTTCTCAAAATAAATGGCCTTATTACCACTATTAAAGAAGCCTATTCCGAGGAGGATTACTCCTAAGATTAAAACAATTACTCCTATCTTAAATATTCTTTTCATTTACTTTTTTCTCCTTGCCTGCACTTTTGCATAAATGAACTTAGCAAAGTTCGCAATCCCTTGAACAATAACTCTGATTAACCAGTAAATTAAAGGTAAACAAATAAGGAATAAGCCGATCAGTGTCAATCCTAAACCAAAATAAAATAGTCCACTGAACAAGTCTGTCGCAATTAAACCAATTCCAACATAAAGAGATATAATTGCCACAGCAGCAACTCCAAAGATCAAGACAATTATTCCAGCGATTAAACCGAATGCGACTCCACCTGCTGCCAACAATAGTGCTAATACGGCAATTCCTAGCCCAAACGTTATTGGGGAAGTAATAATTGCTACTAGCACCCACCAAAAGACGCGCCAACTAGAATGAGGCGAAGCAGGATGTCCTTCTTTGATCGATTCATTATTGGCTTTAATTGAATAATCGGCTAATATCTTATGACTTAACTGTCGTGGCGTTCCTAACCTTTCTTCAATCGCTGTTCGGGTCTCCAGCCCAGCGTCAGCAATATATTCATCATAAAATTCTAAGGCATCATTTCGTTCTTCATCAGTTAATTGTCTTAAATATATTGATAAATCATTAATGTATTTTTGACGTTCATTCATCTTTATCTTCTCCCTCACCTAACCCATAAAAAATACCATCTAAACTATTTTTATAATCAGTCCATAACTTACGAATACGTTGTAAGTGTTCCTTGCCGGCTTCCGTAATTTGATAATAACGGCGATTCCGTCCCTGGTAAGGCTGATCATAAGTTATTAAATAACCGTCTTTTTTTAACCGGCGTAAAACGGGATACATTGTTGATTCGGAAATGGTAATAGCTGATTGCATTCGCTGGGTTAAAGCATACCCATAGTAATCTTTGTGTTCAAGAATTGCTAAGACCATCCCATCGAGTAAATCAACTGTAATTTGAATCTTCATTCTATCCCTCCTTTTTATCTGTAATATTATATGTCATATAATATAATAGTTTGATATAATCATAATTAAAGTTGTTCCCCTCTAGAGCTAGAAGGAGGCCTATTTTATGTTAAAAGAATTCAAAACATTCATTGCTCGTGGTAACGTTATTGACATGGCAGTTGGGATAATTGTTGGTGCAGCTTTTACCTCAATCGTAAAATCATTGGTTAATAACCTTATTAACCCCCTTATTGGTTTATTCATTGGTCGAATTGACCTATCTAATCTTGTTTTGACGGTCGGCGATGCTCAGTTTAAATACGGAAGTTTCCTAAATGCAGTCATTAACTTCCTGATTATCTCCTTTGTTGTTTTCTTAATGGTAAAAGCAATCAATACATTCCGCAAAAAAGAAGATAACAAAAAAGATACTCCTAGCGAAGAAGTTATGTACCTCAAAGAAATTACTGAACTTCTGAAAAAGAATAAAGATTAATAAAAATGCTGGTTAAAAGTTTCTAACCAGCATTTTTATTAATACATAATATTTTAATTTTTATACTATATCATTGGAATTGAGTTTGTATACTTGTTACTATCATGGTAGGACAACAAAAGAGGTGATAAAGATGTTCAAAAAGAAAAATTGTCCTACGTCAAATAGCCAAAATGGTGCAACAAATGCATACCAAAAAGGTTATGATCAAGTAGTTAAGGATTATAAGGCTCTAGAACCTTTCAGGAAGTATCCGCAACGAATTATTAATGTCACCAATAAGTTTATTAAAGGTAAGATGCATGCTCTTCGTGACTATGTTGACGGGTATGAAGATGCTAAGCAACAACTTTCCCAAAATTAGTAAAGTATTACCAATCATTGTAAATAACTTCAACTGCTAACCACACCGCGTAATACTTTTTTCGAATGTTGCTATTCATCAGTTCAATACGCGTTTATTAATGTTTATCGAGGCCCTAAGGAGGGATATCTTATGTTATTTAATGTTATTTTTTGGATCTTGGCAATTTGGTTTGTCATTAATGTCATTTGGATGTGGTTCCAACTTAATAATCAAATTCTACAAAAGACTTTCGCTTGGATCAATATTTGTGCAATTGTTATCGGTTTTTGGGTTTATTATGGTGTATCTCATGATGCAAGCGCAATTAACAGTTGGTTTATTGCTATGAACTGGGTTAACATCGCTATTGCTGCTATTCAATTCTACTTTGGTTACCGCACAAGCAATGATAGTACTACTCATCCTGCAAAGTAGACTTATTTACTTTTAACTTTCCTGTTCTTCTAAAATTTTGCACACATCATAAAATAGCTCCTTATTTAGAATAAATGGTAGGAGCTATTTTCGTATTATAAAAGAACACCTCATATGGTATCCCCGAAATAAAAAAGAGTTACGAAAACAATATTTTCGTAACTCTTTTTTATTTAATAATTTAAGACTACTTAAGGGTAACAGTAGCACCAGCGGCTTCAAGCTTTTCCTTGATGTCGTTAGCTTCGTCTTCCTTAACGTCTTCCTTGATAGCTGATGGAGCACCATCAACAAGGTCCTTAGCGTCCTTAAGACCAAGACCAGTAATGTCCTTAACAGCCTTAATAACCTTAACCTTAGCTGAACCTGGTTCAGTTAATTCTACAGTGAAGCTGTCCTTAGCAGCAGCGTCGCCACCAGCAGCACCTGCAACTGCAACTGGAGCAGCAGCAGAAACGTCGAATTCTTCTTCGATAGCCTTAACTAAGTCGTTAAGGTCAGAGATTGATGCTTCCTTTAATGAAGCAATGATAGCATCCTTATCAAAAGCCATGTTTATTTCCTCCAATATTTAGGTAATTAATTTTAAATTTGTATTGTATTGATATACGGCAATTATGCGGCTTCGTCTTCCTTGTCGGCAATGGCCTTGACTGCGCGAGCAATCTTCCGCATTGGATCTTGCAATGCAGATGCAAGCATTGACAACAGTTCTTCGCGACCTGGCATATTTGCGTATTCGTTGATTTCGTCAAGAGTCTTAACACTCTTTTCGATGAAACCACCCTTGATTTCAAGAGCGTCGTGATCATCAGCGAACTTCTTCAAGATCTTAGCTGGAGCAATTGGGTCTTCGTCAGAGAAGGCAACAGCAGTTGGTCCCACAAAAGTAGAACGAAGATCTTCGTAGTCAGTACCTTCAACAGCACGATCAAGAATCTTGTTCTTGATAACTGACATTTGGATACCAGCATCACGAAGTTGCTTACGTAAGTCAGTAACTTCCGCAACAGTTAAACCACGGTAATCTACAACGATAGCACTTTGAGCTGCGTTAAGCATATCAGTAGTTTGCTTAACGATTTCAGCTTTCTTAGCAATAGCTGCTTCACTCATGAATTTTCACCTCCTGCAATGTTTTTTTGATCGGATTTATAAAAAAATCCCTATGACCGCAGACATAGAGAAGGAACTTTCATTTCTTCCTCGGCAGGCATTTGATTAAGGCTTTCGCCACCTGAGTCTTAGGCAGAGTCATATTTAATCAACTGTTACAGTTTAACATATTCTCTGAAGTTCTGTAAAGGGACTTTTTATAATTCTTTTTGAGTTGCTGCCCATTTAGCAATAGCATCTATAATTCGTTCGCTTGCATGCCCATCCCCATAAGGATTCTGTGCCTCACTCATCTTATTATATTCTTCAGGACTATTTAATAGGGACGATAACTCTTTCATTACATTATTAAATTGCGTACCGATTAACTTAAGAGTTCCAGCAGTTACTCCTTCCGGCCGCTCTGTAGTATCACGCAAAACTAGAACTGGTTTATGAAGTGCTGGTGCTTCCTCTTGAACCCCACCCGAATCACTCATCACAAGTAAAGACTTACTCATAATATTATGAAAATCAACAACATCTAATGGGGAAATCAAATGAAAATGATTATCGTTTCCAAAAATTTTATTAGCAACCGCTTGAACTTTAGGATTCAGATGAACCGGATAAATAACGTCAATATCATCCCGTTGATCCACAATCTCTTGAATCGCCTTAAAAGTTTCTTCCATCGGTTTACCCCAATTTTCTCGCCGATGCATGGTAAGTAAAATAACCTTCTTGTCGGGATCAATTTCGTCTAATACTTGGTGATGATACGAATGGTCAATTGTATACCGCAAAGCATCAATGGCAGTATTTCCCGTCACTATAATCCCATGCTGATGATTTCCCATTTTGAGATTGTTAGCACTTGTTTGGGTGGGAGCAAAATATAAATCAGCAAGATCATCAATCATTTGCCGGTTCATCTCTTCTGGATAAGGCGAATATTTATCCCATGTTCGTAAACCAGCTTCAACATGACCAATAGCAACCCGATTATAAAAGGCAACTAAGGCGGAAGCATAGGCAGAACTAGTATCGCCATGAACTAATACAATATCTGGTTGCTCTTTTTGAATAATTGGTTCAAGCTTCGTCATCGTTTCAATTGTAATTTCCGTTAATGTTTGTCCAGGATGCATTATTTTCAAATCATAATCAGGGGTTATTTGAAAAACAGCTAAAACCTGTTGAAGCATCTCAGCATGCTGACCTGTCGAAACCACTACTGATGAAAAGCGATCATCCTGCTCCAAGGCCTTGACTACTGGCCCCATTTTGATTCCCTCTGGACGAGTTCCAAATACCGTCATTACTTTAATCTTTCTCATCATATCTCCCCGCTATTCAAGAAACATTTTTTCCATGTTCCGTTTTTATCCACGAATTTTGGCGAAAACTCCACCGCCAATAAGCCATTATAATACTAAAAATAAGATAACATACATATAGGAAATTCCAAGCGGTAATAAGGCCAATTGGTGTTTTTTTAAGGAGGTTCGTGATAGTGAGCTAAGTCACGATAGTAAAATATTCCAAATATTATTCTCCAAAATAACGAAAAGACTACCAAGCCGGCCATCACTAATGAAAAAGTCATAAGAGTCAAGTGGCCATAAAGATTATGCCAATGAGTAAGGGCAATCGTCGTTAAAATAATAATCGCAACGTCTGCAAGAAAATTAAGCCATGGTTGAAGCAGGAAATAATATATACCAAGTTTCTGTGTCCTGCTTAAAATGCAGCTTTTAATAATCTCGGGAAGATGCTTAAGACAATTTAAATCGCCTTGTACCCACCGGCTTCGTTGACGAATAAACCCTTTAGGAGACGTTAACGCTTCCTGGTAAACGTATGTATCTGTCATATAATCAATATGCAATTTTTTCAGCATCATTTTTATCGTTAATTCGTAGTCATCTAATAGTGCATCGCCCCATGGATGCGCACCGATTTTATCAATAATTGGTTTGAATCGAAAGAACTGGCTATTCCCACTTAAACCAACTGTTTTAGTATACATTCGCATAATTTGGGTCATATGGTTAATACTAAAAAACTCAATATCTTGTAAAATCTGCAGCCAATTTTTAAAGTGTGGATACATTTTAACTCGCATCTGAGTAATATTCGTTCTTGGCGAAGAAAAATAGGCATTTAATCGCTGCAGAGCATTGTCAGCTAATTGAGCATCCGCATCCACTACGCCAATAATAACCTTTTCAAAAGGAACCCGCTGTCGGATAGTGATCTGACAAATATAATCTAGGGCAAAATTCAATACATCCCCCTTGCCTGTATGGGCATTAGAAGATGCCGTCGCAAAAGGTGGACATGCGAGTTAGTAATCTGCTTAATCTGACTAACTGAATTGTCACTACTAGCATCTTTCAAATTGCTTAAATCGCAACAAACATTTGATTGTTCGTTGAATAACTGCTGCCTCATTAAAACATGGAACAATAACACAATATTGTAAATTGTAGTCAATTTTAGCTGATTGTTGGTTTCCCGCGAAGTGATGAAAGTCCCGAGGATACGAAATCATCCGAAATAGCAGACTAATCAATGAATAAACTAAAAATATAAACAGCGCGATCCCCCAAATAAGCGTAAAAATTATAATTATCATCTCTCAATTATCCTTTTTTCATATTTTGGTGGTAAATCAACCAAAATAAAAAACTAACTGCAAAGGATATTACAAACATTATTATTAAAGTAAAGATAACGGCTACTGCCATTTCTGTATTAGTGAAATCTATCATTGACACTATCAAAAACTCCTTTTCCCTTAAAAATTTTTGATAATGCTTATTACTATCCCAATTAGATAGCCAGAAACCCGAATATTTAAAACTTTTCAGCAATTAATATAATTAAAATCACAATTAACTCAAAGTACAGAGGGAGTATATTAACCTACTACATTTTAATGACTAAAAAAGGAATGAACATATGTCAGATTACGTCCACATAAGACAAATAGTGCAATATAAAGGCCTCTAACGCCTGGTAATTTCAAGCGATAGAGGCCTATTATTTATTTACGAGAGCTCTTCTGTCTTGCTCCCATCATCATTTAAATTCGTTTTTTATTAGGATTGTATTTATTAATGGCTAAAATAATTACTTATTAACTGCAGCTGTTAAGGCCGCTCCTAAACGTTTTAAACCAACTTCAATCTGGTCTTCTTTCATATTTGAATAGTTCAAGCGGAAAGCACCAGGTTGAGCTTCACCAGCAAAGAACGGATCGCCTGGAACAAAGGCTACATCATGTTCAAGGCATTCCTTAAATAACTCTACTGTATCGTCAACGCCAGGAACTTCTACCCATAAGAACATACCGCCTTCAGGATTCGTATATTTAACTCCTTCTGGGAAGTACTTTTTAATTCCCTCAAGCATTAAATCTTTACGTTTGCCATATAAATCACTAATTTCTTTAACGTGGGCATCCACATCGTTGTCAGCAAAGAATTGGGCAACCGCGAATTGAGCTAAATTATCTGTATGGAGGTCAGCTGATTGCTTAAGGACCGTTAATTTATTAACCACATCTTCATCAGCAACCAACCATCCTAAACGAAATCCTGGTGCTAATGTCTTTGAAAATGTACTCATGTAAAGAACATGACCCGATTTATCAAATGACTTAACTGCTGGTACATGTTGGCCAGCAAAACGAATTTCACCATATGGATTATCTTCTAGTACATATACATCATATTTTTCTGCTAATTCAGCTAACTGCTTTCGTCGTTCTTCAGTCATTGTCCGTCCAGTTGGATTTTGGAAATTTGGCACAGTATAGATGAGTTTGGTATTTGGATTAGCCTTTAGTGCTTCTTCTAAAGCATCCATCTTCATCCCATCTTCGTCCATCTCAACACTAGCAAAATTAGCACCGTAAGAACGAAAAACATCTAAAGCACAGAGGTACGTTGGCTGTTCAACTAATACAGTATCACCCGGATCAACAAAAGCCTTGCCCACTAAATCTAAGGCTTGTTCTGATCCCGTTGTTACTAAAACATTGTCTAATTCGGAATCCACATTTTCTTTTTCCTTCACATGTTGTTGGATAACCTCACGTAAAGCTGTGACTCCCTTCGCTGCCCCATACTGCATGGCTTCTTGACCGTGTTCTTCAAAAACTTTATCAACAGTTGCTTTCATTTCTTTAACAGGAAACAGTTCGGGTGCCGGCAATCCCCCAGCAAATGAAATAATCTTAGGATCCGCCGCTGCTTGTAAAATTGCACCAACCGCATCCGTACCATCTGCTGGAACACGCTTTGAATATTTAAATTGTGTCATTGTCGTCACTCCTTAATTAATTTTAAACTCAAATGATAAAATCTAATTATTTTTTTAATCTTTTTATCATTGATTAATAATATAGCACAACAAATCTCTATTGTGAAGTAATATTTAAAACAAAAAAAGACTTTGAGCAAAAATCTCAAAGTCTTTTTTCATTTTAACTAATTTAAATTAAAATGTGGTTAAATCAAGCGTAACACTTGGTCCAAATGTTGAAGAAATGGAAGCGTGCTTGATGTATGTTCCACGTACTGAAGCTGGACGAGCCTTAGCCACAATATCTTCTAAAGTAGCCAAGTTTTCAACTAACTTGTCAGTATCAAATGAAACCTTACCGAATGGTACAGCAACGTTACCATCACGGTCAGTCCGGTAAGTTACTTGACCAGCCTTGGCATCAGAAACAGCCTTGGCTACGTCCATCGTAACAGTACCAGTCTTAGGGTTTGGCATTAAGCCCTTAGGTCCGAGGACACGTCCTAAACGACCTACTTTAGGCATCATGTCTGGTGTTGCGATTGCAACATCAAAGTCAAGCCAACCGTCTTGAATCTTTTCTACTAAATCATCGTCGCCAACAAAGTCAGCACCAGCTTCTTGGGCAGCCTTAGCATTTTCACCATTAGCGAAAACAATAACTGTTTGATCCTTACCAGTACCATTTGGTAAAACAACGGCACCACGTAATTGTTGGTCAGCTTGCTTTGTGTCAACGTTTAAGTTAAATGCTACTTCGATAGTAGAGTCGAAGTTAGCGTAGGCAATATCTTTTACTAATTGGACAGCGTCTTTAACAGCGTATTCTTTCTTGCTGTCAACTTTCTTGAGCGCGTCTTGGTACTTCTTACCACGTTTTTTAGCCATCTTGTGTTTTCCTCCTTGCAAATGTGGTCTAACGGAGTTATACCTCCCACGTGGGTGCACTATTTTCATAGTGCATCCCGACTGCTAGTAATTAGTCTTCAACAGTGAAGCCCATGCTACGAGCAGTACCTTCAATCATGCGCATAGCTGCTTCTACGTCAGCTGCGTTTAGATCTTGCATCTTAGTTTCAGCGATTTCCTTAACTTGGTCCTTCGTTACTGAAGCAACCTTGTTTGTGTTAGGTTCACCGGAACCATGTTCAACACCAGCGGCCTTCTTTAGTAAGACAGCAGCAGGTGGCGTCTTAGTAATGAAGTCGAATGAACGGTCCTCATATACAGTAATTACAACTGGGATCAACATACCCTTTTGGTCTGCAGTCCGTGCGTTGAATTCCTTAGTGAAGCCCATAATGTTAATACCTGCTTGTCCAAGTGCAGGACCTACTGGTGGAGCTGGTGTAGCGGCACCGGCAGGAATTTGCAACTTGACAATGTTAGCTACTTTCTTTGCCACGAGACAAAACCTCCTTAGTCCGTGTTGTGGTCATGATGAGGCAGTAAGTTTTACCTCTCCCACAGTATGTTAATAGCATACTTAGAAAACATACCACAATTCTCAATTTATTTCAACAATTTTCAAAATATTAAATTAACTAAAATGTATCAATCTGATCAAAGCCTAATTCAGCAGCCGTTTCACGACCGAACATTTCAACAGTCGCCTTAATCTTTTGCTTTTCGTGATCAACTTCTACAACCTTGGCAGTCATATTTGCAAAGGATCCCGCAATAACTTTTACAGTATCGCCTTCCTTAACATCAATGTCACTAACAGTTGTTTCGGTTCCCATCCGTTTCATAATCCGATCAACTTCTTCAGGAAGCAATGGGGTTGGTTTGGAACCACCACCGTGAGATCCTAAGAAACCAGTTACGCCGGGAGTATTACGAGCAATGTACCAAGCTTGGTCAGTCATTACCATTTCAACCAAAACATAGCCTGGGAATGTCTTTTCAATTGTTTCTTTTGCTTGACCGTCCTTAACCTGGCGAACTTCTTCTTCAGGAACAACTACGCGAAAAATGTAGTCTTCCATTCCCATTGATTGAGCCCGTGATTCCAAGTTACTTTTAACCCGGTTTTCATAACCAGAGTAGGTATGGAGCACATACCAACGTTTTTCATGTGATTCCACGATGAATCCTCCTATCATAATTCAAATCATTTTTCAGTAAAATAAAAAACTTCGTAATAACTACGAAGTTCCCTTAGATTTAGTATAACAAACTAATTTCTATTTGACTACTAATGTTAAACAAAGAGTTTCATCATTAATTGAATTAACCAATCAAATAGAGCAAAGAATAGTACGAAGAACAGAGTCAATGAAACAACAATAGTCGTATCACGACGATTCTCTTTAGCTGTTGGCCATACAACTAGCTTCATTTCGTGGTTAACACTCTTAATAAATCGAATTAAGTGCATATTTTCCTCCACTATCTGCTTTCACGATGAATAGTATACTCACCGCAATGTTTACAGAACTTACGTAATTCTAATCGTTCTTGTCGTTGAGGGTTAGCGGTAATCGTATAATTACGCGCACCGCACTTTGTACATTCCAATGCTACTTTTTTCTGGGACATACTTATCACCTCCACACAGTACTTAGGTTAGCACGAATCAAGGTTTAAAAGCAATAAAATCAAAATTATTTTAAAGGATGACGAGAGTTAAAGCCTTGGTAGATCAACAAACTTGCCGCCACACTCGCATTTAAACTTTGAACATGCCCAACCATTGGAATTGTTAGCATTTCATCACAAGTTTTCTTTAGCAAGGATGAAATTCCTTTACCTTCATTGCCGATAACCAAAGCGACGGCACCATGCGCATCCCATGTTCGGTAATCTTTTCCTTTCATATCAGTACCAAACAGCCAAACACCGCGTTCTTGCAATTCTTTAGCAGTTTGAACCAGGTTTGTTACTCGGGCAACTGGTACATGTTCAATTGCTCCCGTAGATGTTTTGGCAACCACTGAAGTTAATCCTACTGCTCGCCGGCGTGGAATAATAATACCATGAACACCAGCGGCATCAGCAGTTCGCATGATTGAACCTAAATTATGCGGATCCTCTAGTTCATCAAGAATAAGGAAAAATGGATCTTCGTCATGCTTAGCCGCGTTATCAAAGAGGTCATCAATAGTTGCATATTGGTATGCTGCTACAGCTAACACAACCCCCTGGTGATTTTGTCGGTCAGTCATCAAGTCCAATTTATTCTTAGGAACATTCGATACTACTAAGTGGCGTTCTTTCGCTAATTTAACAATCTGGGAAATAGCATCGGCCTTTAACCCCGACTGAATAAAAACTTTATTGATCTCTTGGTCAGATTTTAGTGCCATCACAGCTGGATGTCGGCCAATAATAAAATCCGTATTCTCATTTTTCATGTGCTGTTCGCCCCGCTTCTACTTGTTCGATACACCATTGCGCTAATTCAGCCAATCGCTCTTCTTTACCAGCTAATTTGAGGTAACCCATTACTGCTTCAAATCCGGTAGAAATCCGATAAGTCATAACTGATGTATTCTTAGCGTGAGTATGACTGTTAGCATTTCGCCCACGTTTAAAATACGACCATTCTTCATCAGACAGTAACTCGTCTTCTTTCATCAAGTCAATAAGAGCCGCCTGTGCTTTTGCCGAAACATAGTGGGTAGCAATATGTTGTAGTTTCGTTGGCTTACTAATTCCCTTGGTTAAAAGATGCTGACGAATGTAAACCTCATAAGCTGCATCCCCTAAATAAGCCAAAGCAATTCCATTAAGTTGTCGATAGTCTGCTTGTACCATAAGGATCCTTTCTATTCCTTTTTGTAACGCGTTCCTTGAGGAGTATCTTCAAGAATAATCCCTTGTTTTTTAAGATTGTCTCGAATTTCATCACTTCGCGCAAAATCTTTATTCTTCCGTGCTATATTTCGTTCTTCAATCAATTGCTTAATCTTTTCATCATTGATTTGATTGTCACTTGCTTCAAGCTTAACGCCAAAAATACTCATCAATTCAACAAGCTCTTTTTTGATTGCTTGAATGGCACCTAAGCTAACATTATCTTGTTGAGCATAAACATTTGCATATTTAACTAATTCGTAGACTGTGGCAATCCCGTTTTGAACATTGATGTCATCATCCATTGCTGTAATAAATTGGTGATGGAATTGCTCAAGCCGATCAGTGACTTCTTGAACATCTCCCTCATCGGCATCTTGTTCACGATAAGTCAAGTTATCAAAGGCTATTTGAATGTGATTAAGATTATTTTGCGCATCAGTTAGGTTTGCCTGGCTATATTGAATTGGACGCCGGTATTGCGTAGTCGCCATAAAGAAACGTAAAACCTGAGGATCTACTTCCTTGATAATTTCATGAACAGTAATGAAATTATGGAGAGACTTACTCATCTTCTCGTTGTCTTTTCCAATTGTTACGAAACCATTATGCATCCAGTAACGAACAAATTTTTGGCCCGTTTCTGCTTCACTTTGGGCAATCTCATTTTCATGGTGAGGGAATTCAAGGTCTTGTCCCCCCGCATGAATATCAATTGTCTTGCCCAAGTACTTAGTAGACATCACTGAACATTCGATATGCCATCCCGGACGACCTTTTCCCCATGGTGAATCCCAACTAATTTCGCCGGGCTTAGCTGCTTTCCATAAAGCAAAATCAAGCGGATCTTCCTTTTTATTAACCTCATCCGCACTAACATGTTCACTTGCCCCAACTTCAAGGTCATCAAGTGATTGCCCAGAAAGCTGTCCATAGTGGTTAAACTTTCGTGCCCGATAATAAACATCCCCATCTTTAGGGTAGGCATATCCTTTCTCCACTAATCCTTGCACGAATTTAATGATCTCCGTAATGTTTTCCGTTGCCCGGGGATGAAGAGTAGCTGGCTCAATATTAATTGCTGCGGTATCTTCCATAAAAGCATTGATATACTTCTCCGCTAATTGTGGAACGGTAATCCCTTGCTCGGCAGCTGCCTTAATCATTTTATCGTCAACGTCTGTAAAGTTAGAAACATAATTTACTTTATACCCTTTGAATTCAAGGTAACGTCGGACTGTATCAAAGGCGATCGCACTGCGCGCATTTCCAATATGAATGTAATTATAAACCGTCGGACCACAGACATACATGTTAACAACGCCTGGATGCAATGGCTTAAATTCTTCTTTTTTTCTTGTTAACGTATTGTAAATTGTTAGCATGTCTATCCGCTCCTTAAAAATCATTAATAAAGAATTAATTTGTACAGTTAATCTTACCACATTCCGTATTAGAATAGCATTTCTAATGATATTAATTTGTATCCAAAAAATTATTTACCATTTGGTCATACTTTCTTCACATTCTACTGCTATTATATATATCGTAGTAAAGATGAACTTTACTACATCAATGAAACCTATTATTTTTCAATTACTCCTCCCAATAGTAACCGAAAAAAATATTTTCTTTTTTACGAAATCTCCCCCAAGATTATCGTAATACTCCCTAAGAAGCAGCTTTTTCCCGAGCTGCTTCTTTTTTGTTTTAAAAAATAGCTGGAAGCAAGAAAACTCTATTTCTTCTTCACAGCCATTCTTTGTTATTTTTTCTTATCTTTATTATTTCGGTTTTCTTTATGTTCCGTATCCGTATACTCGTCAATTCCTCGTTGTGAATGAAGCGGACGAGCAAAGATCATTCGACCAGCGTCTGTTTGAAGAGCACTAGTTACTTCAACTTCAATTTGTTTATCCATAAAGTAACGACCATCTTCAACAACCACCATCGTTCCATCGTCAAGATAAGCAACACCCTGTTGTCGTTCAGTTCCTTTTTTCACAACAACAACCGTCATCGTTTCGCCCGGAATAACTCGTGGTCGTAATGATTTTGCTAAGTTATTAATATTCAATACTTGAACATTTTGGAATTGAATTACTTTATTAAGGTTATAATCATTTGTCACAATTACCCCATTGACTTCTTTAGCGAGGGCAATTAATTTGCTATCAACCTCTGGAATATCTTCAAAGTCTCCATCATACATTTCGATTGGAACAATTTTTTCTTTCCGTAACTTGTTTAAAATATCAAGGCCACGGCGCCCACGAACACGCTTAATACTTTCGCCAGAATCAGCGATATATTGCAATTCATATAAAACAAAGTTAGGAACCAGTAATGTTCCCTCTAGAAAACCCGTTTTGACTAAATCATAAATGCGTCCATCAATCAGAATATTTGTATCTAGGATTTTATAATGGTGATAATTATCATCTTGCCGTTCAATCACATTACCACCATCGGTTTTACTACTTTTGGCATGGGTAAATGCTTTACGCCAATCATCTAACCGCGTCGTACCAATTCGAAAACCAAAATAACTAAAGACAATCATTAGAAGGATCGGCAGAATATTATTAATTACCGGAATCCTCGTTCTCCACAATGGAATCGAAATAAGAACTGCTAAAACTAAGCCAATAATCGTTAATAAAGTCCCAAAGAAAAGGTATACAGGACTACGCTTGGTTAGTTCTTTTTCGATTCGCTGGATCAACTTTTCAGTGCCGCTAACCAATGGGAGGGATAATAGCCAGAAAATAAGTGCACCAATAATAATGTCGATAAATACTAATAATGCCGGATTAAGAGCGATGTTCAAAATCCCCCATAATAATGGCAAATAGTAAAATCCCACTGCCGCGCCAACTAGAATATAAATGAGAGTAATCATTCTACGCCGCATTTGCTTCATCCTTTCAATTATTTATTTTACCCCAGCGCTAAATATAACGCCTCTTTAAGCGTTGAGACACCGACTACTTGAATATTAGTTGACGGTTTCCAACCCTTTAAATTATTTTTGGGAATAAAGATTCGCTTAAAGCCAAGTTTTTCTGCTTCAGCAACCCGCTGTTCAATTCGGTTTACCCGGCGAATTTCCCCAGTCAAACCTACCTCACCGACAAATGCATCGGTGGGCTTGGTTCCTTTATCCCGATAACTGGAGGCAATACTTACTGCAATTGCCAAATCAATTGCTGGCTCATCTAACTTAACGCCCCCAGCTGCTTTTAAGTAAGCATCTTGATTTTGAAGCATTAGGTTAGCACGTTTCTCTAATACCGCCATTATCAATGATACTCGGTTTCGGCTCAAACCGGTAGCAGTTCGCTGTGCATTCCCATAAACGGTCGGTGTTACCAGCGCTTGAATTTCAACTAAAATTGGTCGTGTTCCTTCTAATGAAACAACCACCGCTGAACCGGTTGCATCATGTAATCGTTCCTCTAAAAAGATTTCTGATGGATTTTTTACTTCCGTCAGCCCATTTGTATGCATTTCAAAAATACCAAGCTCGTTAGTTGAACCAAATCGATTTTTCACTGATCGCAAAATACGATATGTATGGTGCAGGTCTCCTTCAAAATACAAGACTGTATCAACCATGTGCTCCAAGATCTTTGGACCAGCGATTGCACCGCCCTTTGTCACATGTCCAACGACAAAAATCGTAATGTTATTACTTTTAGCAATTTGCATTAACTGGGCAGTAACTTCACGAATTTGCGATACACTACCAATTGCTGAACTTACATCAGTCGCCTGCATCGTTTGTACCGAGTCAATCACGACATACTCTGGCTTGAGGTCACGAATAGTATCCCGAATACTATCCATATTCGTTTCTGGATATACATAAAAGTCATCCCCAGCAACTTTTAATCGTTCCGCCCGCATTTTAATTTGTGTCCCACTTTCTTCTCCAGACACATATAAAACCCGGTGATGCTCATCACTTAATTGTCCGGAAACTTGTAAAAGGAGGGTCGATTTTCCGATTCCCGGATCTCCTCCAATTAGAATTAGTGATCCGGGAACGATTCCTCCACCTAAAACGCGATTTAACTCGTTCAATTTTGTTTTAACACGGGGAGTCTCTGTACTATCAATCTCATTAATTTTCTGTGGTTTGGCAACTAAGCCGGTTAAGGTGGTGGTTGCTTTTTTGGTTGGTGCAGAACTAGCTTCTACCTGTTCTTCTACTAAAGTATTCCACTCACCACAATTTGGACACCGGCCTAAATAGCGTGGTGAGTTATAACCACAGTTTTGGCAAACATATTGTGTTCGAATTTTTGCCATCGCTTTAATTCCTCTCTAAGTTTATTTATTCTTTTGTTGAACCGAAGCCGCCAGTCCGTTTAGCGGTTGGTTGCTCTTCACTATCAGCAGTTAAATAAGGCATAAAAATCCCCTGACCGATCCGTTCTCCCTTTTTTATATGATAATCTCGTAACCCGTAGTTAATAAGCTGGAAGAAAATTTCCCCTTCATTACTATCATTATCATAATAGTCTGCATCCACAATGCCGATTCCATTTGGTAAAATCAGGCGCCGTTTAAAAGGACCACTTGACCGATTAGCTAATAAGAGAAATTCATCAGGTTGCATGTAGGCTTTGATGCCAGTTGGTACTAAGTATGGCTTTAAGCAGGAATCAGCAGCCTTAAACTCTTCATCAGTTAGCTTTTTTTGTTGATGAATTTGCCAAAGCGCCTTTAAGAAATTGCCTTTCCAAATTGATGGCAGGACGAAATCTTCCGATGCCTCAAAATCATATCCGGCCGCCCGTGTTGTTTGACGTTGGGGTAAGTGTATATCTTGGCCTTTCTTACTAGAAACAATCTTAAATCCACGTTTCATTACGTTCACCTCATAGTGTTTTATTCTTAATAATTCCAGTATACTATTATATGATAGATAATAAGTTAATGGTATCGCTTTGATAACTTGACTTTTAAAAGCAGTTTATCGAAAATTATTATGAAAGGATGCGTTTATATGCAATATCGAGTTGATGGTCAGCGGATCATTGCTTTTGACGATCAAGAACCTTTAGTTGGCGAGATCAGTTTTCCAAAAGTTCCAGATACAAATGATCACGTTGTCGTTGAACGAGTTTTTGTGCAACCAACTTACCGTGGGCAAGGAATTGCAGCTGAACTAGTACGTCAATTTGTGGATTATGCAACAAAAGAGCAATACACCGTCAAGCTCATGTGTCCATATGCGGTAGCGCAATTCAAACTACATCCAGAATATCAGCAACTATTGCCAGTTGCAGATCGCTTTAATTAGGAGGAATATTAATGGATCAAAATGCATTAAAAGAACAAACAGGTAAGGAATCAGTTAAGTACATTAAATCTGGGATGATTGTCGGTCTCGGAACTGGATCGACTGTTAAATATATGGTTGATGAGCTTGGTAAGCAAGTCCAAGAAGGTAAAATCAAAGATATCATCGGTGTAACGACTTCAAACCGAACTGCTAAACAAGCACGCGACCTCGGAATTACAATTAAAGATATTGATGACGTTGACCACATCGATTTAACTATTGACGGGGCAGATGAAATCAGTGATGACTTCCAAGGAATCAAAGGTGGCGGTGGCGCCCTCCTTTGGGAAAAGATCGTTGCCAATGCCTCAAATAAAGTAATGTGGATTGTCGATGAAAGCAAACTCGTCCACAAACTTGGCGCTTTCCCCCTTCCTGTTGAAGTAATTCCATTCGGTTCTCAACATGTCTTTGACCGTCTTGAAAAGAAAGGCTACAAGCCGACTTGGCGGATGGATGGAGATAAAAAGTTCCGTACTGATGAAAATAACTATATTATTGACCTTCATCTTGGCGAAATTGATGATCCTAAGGCCTTAGCTGACGAATTGATCCACATGGTTGGAATTGTTGAAACTGGTTTATTCTTAAATCGAGTTAACGACGTAATTGTTGGTACTTCAGAAGGTCCAAAGGTATTGCACGCTCGTTAATTCAATCTATTCAAAGGAGATATTGCAAATGAGCTTTTCAATTAATAAAGAAGATATCGCTAGTTTTCATAAAAACTACCGTCATCACCCTAACAGCAGTGTCTTAGAAAATACTGTTACAAAAAACGGTGTACGGAATGCCAGCTTTAATTGGCATTCAATTGCTGATAATACTCCTCATTTCTCTATTGACCTTAAGACGGGGGACGTTGCTGATCAAAAACAATCCGGTCGTTGTTGGATGTTTGCAGCACTGAACACAATGCGTCATGATATGCAGCAAAAATTTAACTTACCTGATAATTTTGAACTTTCCCAAGCCTACCAGTTCTTCTGGGATAAGTTTGAGAAATCCAATTATTTCTACCAAAACGTAATTAAGACTGCTAAAAAGCCTACCGACAGCCGAAAAGTTTCATGGTTAATGAACGAACCACAAAACGATGGTGGCCAATGGGATATGCTTTGCGCCCTTATCAGCAAGTATGGGGTTATGCCAAAAGCCGCAATGCCCGAATCATTTAACTCTTCTAACTCACGGGGAATTGATGAAGTCTTAAACAACAAGCTTCGTCACGATGCCGTTATTTTGCGAAAAATGATTAACGAAGATCATGCAAATGAAGAAGCAATTAACGAAACGCGCCGTAAGATGTTGAACGAGAATTACCGGATGCTTGCTTACACATTTGGTGAACCGGTTAGTCACTTTGACTTCGAATATCGGACAAAGAAGGACAACGAATTCCACCGCGATACTAACCTTACCCCACAAGAATTCTTCAAGAAGTATGTTGGCTGGAATCTTGATGATTATATTTCAATCATCCAAGCACCAACTGCTGATAAGAAGTACCACCAAACTTACACCATCGATATGCTTGGCAATGTCGTTGGTGGCCGCGAAATCAAGCACTTAAACCTACCAATGGATGAATTCAAGCAACTCGCGATTGAACAATTAAAGAATGGCGAAAGTGTTTGGTTTGGTTCAGATGTTATTAAATATTCAGAAACTAAACTTGGGATTATGGCCCTTAACACCTATGACTACGACAAACTATTTGACGTTGATCTTGAAATGACCAAAGCTGAAGCACTTGATTATGGTGAAAGCATGATGGATCACGCAATGGTTATCACTGGTGTTGACCTTGTTGATGGGAAGCCAACCAAGTGGAAAGTTGAGAACTCATGGGGTAATAAGGTTGGCCATAAAGGTTACTTTGTTATGAGTGATGATTGGATGGACAAATACTGCTACCAAGTTGTTATTAATAAGAAGTACCTTAGCGAAGATCTTAAACGTGATTACGCTAAGAGCCCTGTTGTTCTTAAGCCTTGGGATCCAATGGGAACTTTAGCATAATAATTTAACATTAATCTGTGAAAAAGCTGTGATAAATATATTTTATTTATAGCTTTCAAAAAAGATCTCTAACACTGTAACACACAGACGTTGGAGATCTTTTTTACTTATTCAGTAATATCTGCACCGAAGTACTTTTCAGATAGCTTCTTGACTGTTCCATCTTGTTGAAGTTCCTTAAGTGCCTTGTTGTAGGAAGATTGAATAGCAGTATCTTTCTTGTTAAAAAGTGCTGAAATCTTAGCTGGATCTTGTTCACTAGAAACATCAATCATCTTAAGACCCTTAGTACTGTTCTTCTTGCTGTAAGCGTACCAAGCTTCACGGGAGTTAACCGTCCCGGCAGCCCGACCTTGCTTGATCATATCTAAGGAACTAGCAAAATCGCCATTTGGTGTAAGGTTGCCTTTATATTTTTTAACCACATTCGCATTATTAGTTCCTGTCCCAGCAATAATCTTCTTGCCTTTAATATCCTTCAAGCTCTTGATATTACTATCAGTAGGAACAATTAATGCAAACCGTGACTTGATATATGGAGTAGAGAAATTATATTGCTTTGCTCGTTCTGGTGTCTGTGTAATGTTGTTCATTACTACATCAAACTTACCTGAACCAAGACCGGCAATTAGTGAATCCCATTTAGTTGGTACAAAGTTAGCTTTTAAGCCCATCTTTTTAGCAACTGCTTTACCAAGGTCTACTTCAAAGCCAGTTAATTTGTTATTTTTACGGTAAGAGTACGGGGAGTAAGTTCCCTCAAGGCCAATTGTCAATTCTCCCTTATGAACTAATTCTGAATTAACAGCTGATGAAGCAGCAGAAACACTTGTGATTCCTGCAGAGGTACTGACTGTTAAGGCTGCAATTGTTAATAGTGCTTTCTTCCAAAATTTCATTATTCTAAACTTCCTTTATTTTAAATTTTCCATTGTCATCGAGGCGATAAAGTTTTTAATTCGTTTGTTTGGATTATCTGGAGCAAAAAACTCGTCTGGAGTACCATCATATAAAATTTCGCCGTTCTCGACAAAAATAATCTTATCCGCAACATGTTTCGCAAAGACCATGTTATGAGTAACAATTACCATTGATTGTTTTTCTTCAGCTAATTGCAACAGGACCTTCAATACACTAAGCTCTAATTCCGGATCAAGGGCAGAAGTCGGTTCATCCAGTAAGATATACTTTGGTGACATTGCCAGTGCCCGAGCAATCGCCACCCGCTGTGCCTGTCCGCCAGATAATTCATTCGGATAGGCATCTCCGTAATCTGCTAAGCCCACTTTAGCAAGTAAATTATGCGCGTTTGCAATTGCTTCCTTTTTCGCCTGTTTCAAAACCTGTGTTGGTCCTTCAATAATGTTACCAAGGACAGTTTTATTAGGGAAAAGATTGTAGTCTTGGAAAACCATCCCTGTTTCTTGACGAATTGCCAACTTATCTTTATTGCTTACTTTTTGACTAAAATCCAAATGATGATCATCAAAATCGTATTGGCCGCTCTCTGGTATTACTAATAAGTTAAGTGAGCGGAGAATTGTTGATTTACCAGATCCAGATGGACCAACCATTACTGTTGTTTTACCTGCAGGAAACTCTAACGTGGTATTTTTCAAGACATTTTTATTACCAAAACTTTTATTAATATTTGTTAATTTCATTTTTCTCACCTATTATTTGCATTTACTTGACGGTCTACTACCCGCTCAAGATACCCTTGGAAATAGGATAAAACTGTCGTAAAGACCGCGTAGACCATTGCTACTAAAGTATACATAAGTAATGGTTGATAGTTTTCGGCCGCAATTTGTTGACTGACGGCAAACATTTCCATAATTGTAATTGAAGCAGCCAATGAGGTGTCCTTGACCAAACTTATAAAACTGTTTGATAAGGGCGGTAAAGCTACTCTTAAGGCTTGTGGTAAAATAATTCGCCATAAGATTTGCAACCGCGTCATTCCGATTGCTGCGCCCGCTTCCCATTGCCCAGTTGGAACTGAACTGATCGCTGCCCGAATTGTTTCTGAAGCATAAGCACCGGTATTAAGTGAAAATGTAATAATGCCGGCTGTAAATGGTTCTAATTTTATTCCATGCGGTAGGACTCCCTTAATTCTCAGATATGGCAGTCCAAAGAATACAATAAATAATTGAACCAACAGCGGTGTTGACCGAAAAAGCCAGACATAAAAACTAGCAATCCATTTAAGAATCATGAATGCACCACGTTGACGAGAAAGACGAATTAAAGCTGTTACTAGTGCAATAATCAGTCCAAAGAAAAATGAAATAATCGCTAACGGAATCGTATATTTAAATCCCGCTGCTAAGAGTTGTGGTAAAGATGTCTTGATAATTTCCCACATAAGTCACAGTTTCCCTTCTTCTATAATTAATCTAATTTTTTAAGTGCTTGTTGCAAGTCAGCAATAATATCTTCAGGGTCCTCAATTCCCACTGAAAGACGAATCAACTCATCTTTAATTCCGTTTTCTAATCTTATTTCCCGGGGAATAGATCCATGGGTCATGACAGCTGGAACTTCAATCAAGCTTTCAATTCCTCCCAAACTTTCCGCAAGATCAATTAATTGTAGATTTTCAACAAACTTCTTCGCATCTAAACCATCCTTAAGTTCAAAGGAGATCATTGCTCCAAAGTTCCGCATTTGCTTAGCCGCAATCTCATGACCAGGAAAATCTTTTAAGCCTGGATAATAAATTTTTCCAATATGGTCATCGTTTTGGAGAAAATTAATAACTTCATTCGCATTTTCTTGGTGAGCTCGCATCCGCGCACCGAGAGTTTTCATTCCCCGTTGTAATAGCCAACTATCATCAGGGCCAAGTGTACTACCGATTGAGTTTTGCAGGAATGCTAATTGTTCAGCAATCTCATCATCGTTAGTAACTGCTAATCCGGCAACAACATCACTATGACCGCCTAAATATTTGGTTGCGGAGTGAACAACAATATCTGCCCCAAGAGTTAACGGTTGTTGGTTATAAGGGGTAGCAAAGGTATTATCAACAATTGTCTTTATTCCATGCTTTTTTGCGATATCAGCAATTGCTTTAATATCAGCGATTTGCAAGAGCGGATTAGTTGGCGTTTCAAAATAAACTGCAACGGTATTATCTTGAATTGCATTTTCGACTGCTTCAAGGTCTTGCATGTCAACAACAGTAAATTCAAGGCCAAAGCGTTTTAATACCTTGTTGATTAACCGGAATGTTCCCCCGTATACATCACTACCAACTACAAAATGATCGCCTTGAGAGAATAAAGAAAAAGTAGCATGAATAGCAGCAGATCCAGAAGCAAATGCAAAGCCGGCTGTCCCATGTTCAAGCTCTGCGATTAATTTTTCAAGAGATGCACGTGTTGGATTTCCTGTTCGAGAATATTCCCATTTAGGTTCACCGCCAAGAACATGTTGATGGAATGTTGATGAACGGTAAATCGGTGTTGAGACCGCACCAGTGGTTGGATCTTCACTATTACCGCCATGAATTAATTGTGTATTGAATTTCATAATATCTATCTCCTTTAGAATGCAAAAACGAATACAAAAAAGGCACAAACTCAAGAACTTCTCACTTGAATTTGCGCCTTATGCATTTATTCCCGATTACGTTAGCAGTTACTCAACTAAAAGTAAGCACGCCAAACTGTGGGTCGCATAAGACGCGATCCACAACAACAAACAGTAGCGCTAATTAATTGTTTGTTAAACATGACGTGTTCCTCCTAACTTAGTATGTCAAAATCATAACTTATAAAAAATAAGTTGTCAATACAATTACTAAAATTTATTTAAATTGATCGTCAAGAAACTTCTGCACAATGTTATAAATTGTTGGACTCCAGAAATCTCGTTCATGGTTCGCACCCTTAACCCGGTACGCTTCAACAGAATTTCCATTATCCTTCAACCGCATATACATTTTTTCCATTTGTTCATATGGAACAACTTTATCAGCATCTCCGTGGAACAATAAAAATGGTGGATAGTTTTGCCCATCTTTGACTTGATATAGGGGACTCATTTGCTTTTCAATTTCTGGCCACTTTGATACATCAGGCACCAATAAGCAATATTGCAGTAACTTATTTCCTGGAACATTAGCATCATACTCAAACGTCTTCTCCACGTCCATTGGTGCAAAACAACTAACCACCGCATTTACTGCATCCGATTCGTCTTGATAAAGGTCAACTTTATAGTGCGGATCATCACCCGTTAAGCCGACTAGCATTGCCGCATTGGCTCCAGAGGAAGTACCCCAAATTGCAACCTGTTGCGGATCAATTGCATATTTTTGCGCATTGGCCCGTAAGAAACGGATGGCTGTCTTAACATCTTGCAAAAACGCAGGAAATGGGTGACCATCAATTGAACTACGGTGTTGAACAGTCGCTACAATATACCCGGCCTGAACAAATTGAACCAGTTGTGGAATTTCTTCTCCCATTTTTGGGGTTCGCCACGAGCTTCCTTGAACAAAGACAATCAATGGCCGAGGTTCAGTTTGATATTGTTTTGGGAAACGTTGCGTCCACGGTGCTAAGATCGACATATGTAATGCCTCACCATCCATCGCACCATAAACAATATTTTCAATCAAGCGTACTTGGCCGCTTAACGTTGGGTTATTTGCTAATTCGTGTATTGTCATCAATTTCACCATCCATTGTTATAAAAGTCTTTTTAATGACATTAAGGTGATCATCAAAGCAATATAAAATTGGCTTGCCATTTGGAACTTCCACTTTATCAATATCGTTATCTGAAATACCATCTAAATATTTAATTAGTGCCCGCAAAGAACTACCATGGGCAACAATTAACTGATTATGTCCATCAATCAAACGAGGCGCAATATGGTCTTGCCAATATGGGAGGAGTCGTTGGAGCGTCATTTCTAAACTCTCACTAAGCGGAATCTTAACTCCTAAGCGATCATAGCGGTGATCATGCTGACGTTCTTTTAATTGTGGTGGCAAATCTTTAAAACCACGCCGCCATTTATGAAGCTGTTCTGCACCAATCTCTTTCTTCACTTCATCTTTGTTCCGGCCACTCAATGCCCCATAATGACGTTCGTTTAGTCGCCACGTTTTATGGACAGGAATATATAACTGATTAATTTCTTCTAGGATAATATTAGTCGTCATGATTGCCCGTTCCATGTAAGACGTATATGCATCACTAAATTGGATACCCAGTCTTAGCAATTCCTTGCCGACTAATTCACCCTGTTCAATTCCTTTAGGAGTCAACGGAACATCAGTCCAGCCAGTAAAAATATTATCACGGTTAGCTTGACTTTGCCCATGACGTACAATTACTAATTCTGCCATTTTTTCACTCCCCTTTGCCACTATCTTATAATAGCGCATTTTACTAGTGCTTAACAATTAAACTAGCTGCAGAAGGTTATTTTACAGTCGACTTTTCTGCCGTATAATTATTAAGGTAAGTATTTGAGGAAAGGAAAAATTAAACTGATTTGGTTTAATTCTCAATTTTATGAAATCTAAAATTGCTAATCTAATTAATTGGGGGCTTCCATACTGTGCCATCGCTGCAATGGCCTATTTAATCATGTTCCCCCAGTTTGTATCACATGGAGTTATTTTAGGGACGGACTCCATTTTTCACTTTAACCGTTTTTACGATGCCGCTAAGCAAATTCAACAGCTTAATTTTAGCTATTTTCAAAGTAATTATAGTTTTCAACAAAGTGGCCGCATCATCAATGCCGTTTATGGCCCCCTCTTTGCATATTTAAATGGGGCTATTCTCGGCGTAGTAGGAACTTGGTATCAATATCAGATCGTCACTACCTTTATCGTCTATCTATTAGGTGGAATCGGTATGTATCAACTTAGCATCCGCGTTCATAGTAAACGGACATTTGCAATTATCTGTGCCCTAATCTATATGAACATTGGGTGGCTTCCACGATGGGAATTAGCACAGAACATGAATGCCTGGGGAGCTGCTCTGGCTCCTTATATGGTAATTTGCGGCGTACGCATGATTCAGGATCACCAACGACCAGTCAACTGGCTACAATTGATGACCCTGATGACGATTATCATTCAGATCCATATGCTAAGTTCTTTATTTTTTGTGATTACACTAACACCGTTCTTTATTATTGGGTTAATTATAACGACTAACCGTAAGAAAATGTGGATCGAAACGCTGAAGGCAGTCGGCGGAACTATTATTTTAACGGCTAATGTTTGGGGAGCCTTATTAATGCTTAACCTCCATAATAATATTGCCCATCCTGCCGATTTTAGCCTCGCCGATAATGTGCTACTGCCTTCAATGTTTAGCAGTACACGCGATTATCTAATCTACGCAATGTGGCTTCTCTTTATCCTTCAACTCATTTACGTATTATTCACCTTCAAAAAATCGCTTACTAATACAGTCCTGACGTTACTTGGTTCTTTGGTCCTCCTGCTTAGTTCTTCCCTTACTCCTTGGTCCTTTTTCCAAGATGTGGTCCCTGCACTTGGACACACTTTGCAGTTTCCTAACCGATTGACAATCATTGCCTTTCCCCTCTTACTCGCAGGAGTTGGGATCAGCGCTACAACCCTTGATAAAAAAGCGCAAGAGATTGACTTACGAAATCAATTAATCACCGGTATCCTCTTGCTAATGGTTTTTCTGGTCTTTACTCCTACAACAATTGATGTTTATAAACGCGCAGCACGCTATGACTCAGAAATTGTTCTTAATAGTTTTAGCGCGATTACCCGCGTAAGTGAAAATAAGGCCGCACTGCGACATTCCGTCCACGACCTTTACCCTGGTCAATTGTTAACGATGGTTGAGAAGAGAAGTCCTGACTATTTGCCGATTCCTAAGAAGTACATGAATCAAAAATATGTTCGTTCTTACGCTTACGAAGGGCAAATTATTAATGAAGCCCATAAATATCCTCATACTGTCTTGTCGCATGGAGGATTGCAATTATCATGGGAAGCAGGAAAAGCGGGAAAAGTTCGGTTGCCAATTATTACGTATCATGAATCACAATTAACGGCTAATGGTCATCTACTGCGCCACTATCAGCGATCCTCGGTTGGTGCCCCTTACGTTCAGCAACGTAAAGGGAAAAATACCGTTACCCTCTACTTTAAGCAAGCTAAATGGTTCACCGCCTTATTAGTGATCTCATTAGTTGGTCTTAGCATACTTGCAATTTATGGCCTTTATTATTTCTGTACTCATATTAAGAAATACTTCCAAGGGATTGCAGCTGGACAAATTAATTAAAACAAAAAGGTCTCTAACGTTCGGATTTACCGGGTGTTAGAGACCTTTGTTATACAACTTTTTACGAACATAGCGACATGGAATATAATCCAACCTCTTATTTTGCATTCAATACAAACGAAAGCTCAACATCACGGTCGGCAGGAATATGATACTGTTCTTCAACATCTGCTCCCCAGCTATCAATTCCCCCAACACCTCGAACGGCTCCCGCAATAACGAGAACAGTTCGTCGTGCGAGTGGGAGCTCTTCGATGTGTGTTGCATTTTCTAATTCCTCCGCTGTATATGGTAAACAACTGAAGGCAAATGGTTGCTCGTCTTGTTTAATAGTTAAGCTAAATGGTTCCCGAGAATGATCAGCATTATTTTGGGTGGAATCGCGGGTAATTGTTAATGCATGAGTATCCATGTGCATTCCATTTTCCTGAGGGACTAGATACTTAGTAACTGGTAAACCGTCAACATGGAAGGTACCCTCAGTCGCTCCTGCTATCCGGTCCGGGTAAGTTTCACCGGATAATCCTTGATAGTCAAAGCCGGTAGCAACGGTTGGCATGATAAAACGCATTCCTACTACTGGCAGACCAGGTAAGTCTTTATGACCGTAGTAGTGCATTGTCACTTTAATCTCACCTTGTCCGTTAACCTCATAAGTTACAGTGACTTGCGTAGCCGGAACTGTTAGCATCTCAAAAGTATACTTAATCTTGACATTCTCAGCAGATACCGGATCACTAAATTCATTGGTTATCGGCGCAATAGGTAATTCGGCAAAGTGTTGATTATCAACTGTCAGGTCAATCGCAACACACTTATGAAAAGTGTCCGCTGCTAACCACTGAGCAGACCGAATATTAAAGCCGCTTCCTCGGTCATTATCAGTGGTGGCCCGCCAAAACGTCGGCATTGGTTCACGATATAGCCATTCTTTACCGTTTAGCTTAAGCGATTCTAGTCCACCACGCTCATAGCTAAAAATATAATGAAAGCCGTCACCACTAAGTCCTAATGTCGCATCACCATATATCACGCGTAATTTATTTGTGTAAGCCATAGTAGTATCTTACCTCCTGCATTGCTGGCTTCGGTGTCCGATCAGCAAACATCAAGCCATCTCCCGAGAATTCGTAATCTGAGTGACGATCATCGAAATCACCACCATAGCGCATCACTTCTTGCCCACTTACCGGATCCTTAACAAGGAGGGCTTGATCAATAAAGTCCCAAATGAAGCCACCAAAGTATTGTGGGTATTTATCAAGTAAAGAAATGTACGAACCCATTCCACCATCAGAGTTCCCCATATCATGCATGTACTCACATTCCATAAATGGCTTGTCTGGATTGTTCTTCAAGTACTCCTCAACTTCTTTAGGTGGTAAGTACATCCAGCTTTCAACGTCTGAGATCCGATCACGGTATTCAGGAGTATGACAAACTCCTTCATAGTGAACAAGCCGACTGTCATCATGCTTCTTATAGAATTCATTCATTTTGACAATATTATCGCCAGCATATGATTCATTACCTAAAGACCAGAATAAAATCGACGGGTGGTTCTTAAATGTTTCATAGTTAGTCCGTGCCCGATCTACTACTACGTCACGCCATTGAGGAACTGAACCAGGGACATTATATGATGGTTCAATTGCTCCCATCTTCTGCCAGGTAGCGTGGGATTCCAGATTATTTTCGGCCATCATGTAAATTCCGTTATCATCACAAAGGTAATACCACGGAATTTGGTCTGGATAGTGACACGTCCGAACGGCATTAATATTATTTTTCTTAAAGGTTTGAATATCACTCGTCATATCATCCATCGTGATCGCACGGCCACGTTTAGCATCCCATTCGTGACGGTTAACACCATTGATAATTAGCCGTTGACCATTCAATAAGACAACATGATCTTTATTAATTTCAATTCGACGAAAACCAAAGTGGTATGGAACGAGTTCGACCAAATTACCTTCGTCATCACGAATTTCAATCAACAATTGATAGAGGTAAGGATCATGGTTATCCCATAAGTGAATATTTTCTAAAAATTGATCCCGAACTTCTACCGTGGAGTCAGCAGGGTGTGTTTCATTGACGAGCGTATTACCATCATTGTCGATAACCCGCACATTAACGTTCCCGGTCTTTTCACCGTGAAGTTGAAGGTCAACATTAAAAATACCGTCCTGATAATTATCAGTAACAATTGGCCGAATATTAAGGTCTTCAACATGAACAAGTGGTTGGGCTAATAGATTTACACTCCGGAAGATACCAGAAAAACGGAACATATCTTGATCCTCAATCCACGAGGCGGTACTATGCTTGAAAACTTCCACAGCCAAAACATTACCTTCATCTTGAATGTAAGGAGTCAGGTCAAATTCAGAGGGGGTAAAACTATCTTCAGCGTAACCAATAAAGTGACCATTAAGCCAAACATACATGGCACGCTCGACACCGTCAAACCGGATGCGAACCTGCTTTCCCCGTAAGGAAGGATCAAGGTCAAAACGTTTTAAGTATTCGCCAACAGTATTATCATCCCCATTACTAAATGATCTCTCTTGCGCATCATCAGGACTAAGGGCATATGCAGGACGACGGTAAATCTTACCTTCCCACGGAATCAAAGTGTTAATGTAATTATTTTGGGCGTAATTATTTAGTTCAATCTCACTAGGGACTTCGATTGTTCCAAAACTACTACTATCATAATCTGTCTTATAAAAATCTTCTTCGCGTTCACGCGGGTTTTTAGCAAAGTTAAATTGCCATTGCCCATCCAAGTTTTGCGCAAAACGACTATTATTATGCCGCCATTCATCATAGTTACCGTAATAATAATGGTCACTATGAGCTGGTAATTGATTAACGCGGAATGTTTCCGGTTCATCAAGCCATTTGATATCTGCATCCATTGATAAATCCCTCCTCGTTACTATCTACAACATCTAAAGTATAGCGCTTTCATGATTGAGATAGCAAGAGGAGAGGTAAAATTTACGTAAATTTTATTAAACAGAAATTTTAAAACAAAAAAGGCACTGAGCAAATATTACTCAGTGCCTTTTAAGTAGTGCGGCCGAGAGGACTTGAACCTCCACGGTCATAATCGACCATAAGATCCTTAATCTTACGCGTCTGCCAGTTCCGCCACGGCCGCATATCAACCAACGAATATTATTATAGCAAGATACCTATTCGTTGGCAACAACTTTTTTCAATTTTTTAAAATAAATTTGTGACCACATCGTCGACAAATATATCTTTGGGTGTTAAAACGCCGTTGTCGTGCGAATTCAACACCACATCCGGCACATATATAATACCATTTTTTCTTGGAATTTATCTTTCTTTTACTAGTCGGTGGCGCATATCTTGATCCTCCCACCTGTGCTAGTAAAGTCTTAAATTCTCTACTGCGATGGTGATAATCCATTCCTAACAGATGTAAATGATAATGGCACAATTCATGAAGGACCACTTGGCGCAGATTATGAAGATCAAACTCAGTATACATTAACGGGTTGATATCAATATGATGGTCACTTAAATGATAACGTCCACCAGTTTTTTTTAACCGCTTATTAAAAAATACCTTGTGCGTAAATTCGCGCCCAAAGTATTCTTTCGACCACTGTTCGGTCAATTGTTGTAATTCAGCATTAGTCATTTGTGACTGTCTCCGGTTCAAGCATCGTTAATTGAATTCGCTGGCGCTTCAAGTCGACATCATCAATCCACACGTCCACAATATCACCAACGGCTACCATTGCCCGCGGATCACGAATGAACTGCTTACTCATCTTTGAAACATGAACTAACCCATCATGTTTGACACCGATATCAACAAAGGCTCCAAAGTCGACAACGTTTCGGACAGTTCCTTGAAGTTTCATCCCCGGCTTAAGGTCTTCAATCGTCATTACATCATGGCGTAATAATGGAGCAGGCATTGAATCACGCAGGTCACGGCCTGGCTTTTGCAAGGAAGAAATAATATCAGTAACGGTTTCAGTCCCGACTTGATCATCCGTAAACTGCTTAACATCAATTTTCTTTAACTTATCATCAGCACTTGGCATTCCCAACTCATCGACATTAATTCCTGCCGCTTGAATAATCTTTTCCGCCACCTGATAACTTTCTGGGTGAACATCGGTGTTATCTAATGGATTTTCGCCACCAATAATCCGTAAGAAACCAACAGATTGTTGATAAGCTTTAGGTCCTAACCGTGGCACTTTCTTTAACTGTGTCCGGTTTGTGTAGCGGCCATTTTCATCTCGATAGGTAACAATGTTTTTAGCAATTGTTTTATTAAGCCCGGAAATCCGCGTCAACAATTGGTAACTAGCTGTATTGAGATTAACGCCAACCCGGTTTACCGCCCGTTCAACAATCGTTTCCAGTTCCCCACTCAATTCTTTCTTCGGCAAATCATGCTGGTATTGTCCAACCCCAACCGCTTGAGGATCAATCTTGACTAATTCGGCAAGTGGATCTTGCAAACGACGACCGATACTAATTGCACTTCGCTGTTCAACATGCAAGTCAGGAAATTCATCACGCGCTTCCTTACTTGCAGAGTAAACAGAGGCACCAGCTTCATTTACGATGACATAATAGATTGGCCGTTTGATCTTTTTAAGAGCTTCCGCAACAAATTGTTCTGATTCCCGGCTAGCTGTCCCGTTACCGATCGCAATCATTTCAACATGATACTTCTCTAGCAAATCAATAAATTCGCCTTCCGCTGCGGCTCGTTGCTTTTCTGGCGCTGGCTTATGCGGATAAATAACCGCTTTGGTTAAGAACTTCCCATTTTCATCAAGAACCGCCAATTTACAGCCTGTTCGGTAGGCAGGATCGAAGCCCAATACAACTTTTCCCTTGATTGGTGCTTGCATCAATAAATGATAGAGATTTTCACCAAAGACCTTAATCGCTTGTTCATCAGCGCCCTCTGTTAATTGTCGCCGCAGTTCCCGTTCAATTGCTGGACCCAAGAAACGCTTGTAAGCATCCTTGTAAGCTTCCTCAATAAAGGCAGTCGCATCATTTTTCTTGCTAGTTTTAATCAAACGGAAACGAAGGTAATTCATCACTGGTTCTTCAGCTAAAGTGATTTTGACGTTAATAATCCCTTCTTTTTCTCCGCGGTTAAAAGCCAAGATTTGATAAGAATTCAATTTCTGAACTGGACTAGTGAACTCATAGTACTGCTTGTAAGTCCCCAGTTCATCCTTTTCTTCACCATCACGTTTTACGCTTGTCTCTAATTGACCATGTTGAGCAGTATAATTTCGCAACCAGCTTCGTACCGTGGCCATTTCACTAATTGCTTCAGCCAAAATTTCATGGGCGCCTGTTAATGCACTTTCAGCATCAGGAACATCATCGTTAATAAACTCTTGCGCCTTCGCACTTAAATCATCATCGGGATAAGATAGCAGCCAATTTGCTAACGGTGTCAAGCCATGTTCACGAGCTTGTTGGGCCTTTGTCTGCCGCTTTTGCTTATATGGCAAGTAAAGGTCTTCTACTTCTTGCAATTCAGTTGCACTGTTAATTTGCTTTTCGAGCGCCGGTGTTAGCTTACCGAGCTCTTTAATTTTATTGATGACTGTTGCTTGACGTTCCCGTAATGTCGTTACCCGGTGATATTCATCCCGGATCGCTTGCAATTGAACTTCATCAAGCGTGCCCGTCATTTCCTTACGGTAACGGGCAATAAAAGGAATCGTATTTCCCTCATCCATTAATCCGAGGGCCGCTTTAATTTGTTGAGGGCGAATATCTGGCAATTGTTTGCTAACAAGCTGAAGTGTTTCCTCTTCCATTATCATTCTCCTTAAAACTAGTAAAGAGACTGAGTTGATTCCCAGCCTCCCATTTTATTATCAATTTACTTCCACCAAGTATCATATGGAGCAATCGGCAAGTGGCGCTTATGTTGGGTTCGACGATACCAGCCTTCAATTTTTTCAGCAGCTGCTGGCGAAACTTCACGACCTTCTAAGTAGTCGTCGATTTCATCATAGCGAACACCAAGCGCTTCTTCATCGGGACGCATTGGTTTGTCTTCTTCCAAGTCTGCGGTTGGTGTTTTATCATAAAGTTTTGCTGGTGCTCCTAAGTATTGTAATAAGGCTTTTCCTTGTCGCTTATCCAATCCAGAAAGTGGCGTGATATCTGCACCACCATCCCCAAATTTAGTATAAAAACCAGTTACTGCTTCAGCGGCGTGGTCTGTTCCCACTACGGCTCCTTTGTTTTCTCCGCCAATAGCATATTGAACAATCATTCGTTCCCGGGCTTTAATGTTTCCCTTATTAAAATCGCTAATTGGCGTACCGGCTTCGTTTAAGGATACTACCATCGCATCAGTAGCCGCCTTAATATTAACCCGCATTATTTTATCAGGTTTAATGAAGTCATTAATTGCAAACATTGCATCTGACTCATCAGCTTGCTCACCATATGGCAACCGGACTGCGATAAATTGGTATTCATTGTCGCCAGTCTCTTCCCGCAGTTTTTCGACTGCCAATTGTGAAAGCCGCCCCGCCAAACTTGAATCTTGACCGCCAGAAATTCCTAATACCAGGGCCTTCATCTTAGTGGTTTGGAGAAAATCACAGATGAACTGGATACGTTTAGTTACTTCTGCTTGGGGATCAATTTGCGAGTTAACGCCTAATGCATTAATTATTTCTTCTTGATACTTTCGCACTACAGATTACCTCTACTTATTCAATGATTTAACATATTCATGAACTTGGTGAATTAATTTAAGTTTGTTATCATAGCATTTCTGTGATAAATCGACTGGGTATACTTCTGGGTTTAAATCGCGTTTATATTCATCCCATAAAGCATTTAAGCTATCGAAACGGTGTTGACGACTCTCCTCTAAGGTCGGTTCATCATAAACATACTTACCATCTTGCCAGATTGGCTTTAGCATTGGCCGGGCAGTAAAATCTTCCACGTCTTTTTGCTGGAGTGGGAAGTTAGGATTGAACATATTGAGTGACTTTTCATTACGAGGATCCTCATCAACTAATGTAATATAATCCCCTTCACTCTTGCCGTCTCCACGATCGTTAATCCGCCATACTTGTTTTTTGCCGGGAGTTGACATTTTACCAACATTATTAGAGATCTTAATCGTATCAACAAGTTGGCCATCTTCATCTTCAATAGCGACTAATTTGTATACGGCCCCTAAAGTTGGTTGGTCATAGGCAGTAATTAGCTTAGTCCCGATTCCCCATGTATCAATCTTCGCCCCTTGCATTTGCAAGTTTTGAATTGTCTTTTCATCTAAGCCATTAGATGCGATGATTTTTGCGTCTGGGAAACCAGCATCATCCAACATTTTGCGTACTTTTTTAGATAGGTAGGCCATATCACCACTGTCAATGCGGACACCGATAAAGTTAATTTTATCGCCAAATTCCTTAGCAACCTTAATTGCGTTAGGAACCCCACTCTTTAAGGTATCAAAAGTATCCACAAGAAAGACACAATTATGATGAGTTTCTGCATATGCTTTAAATGCGTCATAATCATTCATGTATACCTGCACAAGAGCATGGGCATGGGTTCCTGAAATCGGGATACCAAATAATTTACCTGCACGGACATTACTTGTTGCATCGAAGCCACCAATATATGCTGCTCGCGTTCCCCACAAAGCTGCATCCAATTCTTGTGCCCGACGTGAGCCAAATTCCATTACAGTTTGGTTACCAACAATTGACTTAATCCGTGAAGCCTTTGTCGCAATCATAATCTGATAATTAAGAATATTTAAGATTGCCGTTTCAATCAATTGGCCCTCAATAATCGGCGCATCAACTTGAATAATAGGCTCATGGTTAAATACCAGATCTCCTTCTTCAAAGCTGTTGATTGAACCCGTAAATTTAAAGTTACGTAAATATTCTAGAAAGTCATCATCAAATTGATTCGTAGACTTTAAGTATTCAATGTCGCTATCAGTAAAATGTAATTGTTTTACATAGCGAATAATGTGATCTAACCCGGCAAAAACAGCGTACCCATTATTAAATGGCATTTTACGGAAGAAGGCCTCAAAGACAGCACGGCGGTTACCCATTCCTTTTTTCCAGTAGGTCTGCATCATACTCAATTCATACGCATCAGTATGCAGGGTAAGGCTATCATCCGGATAATCAAATTTCATTAGTATAATTCCTCTCAAAAGTAATATCGTTAATCAGTATTGTAACATGGATTTGTCTTGATTACTTTTCAAAGACAAATTCAAACCGTGATCCAACATATTGAGTGTGGACATATTCAAAAGGACGACCATCTTGCAAGTAAGATAGTTGGGTCATTCGCAAGAGAGCATCTCCACGCTTAATCTGCAAGTAATTAGCAATCTTTTCCGTCGCCTTCGTTGCTGAAATATGTTGGGTTGCATGACCAGGATAGAGGTTCGCCTTTTTTTCTAGCGTCCGATAAAAAGACGTGGTAATTTCTTCTTTGCTAAATTTTTGAACGAGGTTAGCAGGAACAGTTGCGATTTCATAACAAATTGGCACATCATTTCCATAACGAACCCGTTCCATTCGTAAAACCTGTTCATCTGGGGCTAACTTTAGCTTTTCAACCTCTGTTTGCGAAGGGATCGTCAAGTGGTAAGAAATTGTCTTACTAGCAGCTTTCTTCCCTGTCGCGTGCATTAATTCAGTAAAGCTCGTTATTCCTGACATCTTTTCTTGGACTTTGCGATTAGCGACAAAAGTTCCAGAGCCAACTCTTCGTTCAAGAATTCCTTCATCAACTAATGCTTGAATTGCTTGCCGCAAAGTCATTCGACTGACGCCAAAATCATTAGCGAGTTCGCGTTCAGCGGGAATTTTATCGCCAACTTTCCACTCACCATCTTCAATGTTTTGTCTTAACTGATTATGAATTTGAATATAAACAGGTGAACTCATTTTCTTTCCTCCTTACGCCATTGTTTGCTAAACATTGCGCATGTGTATATTTTACACCATTCCCAAAAATCTAGACCAATTTCTTAAAATATCGGCAAAAAATTAATAAAAATTAGAGACCGTTGGAATTATTACCTTTCTGGTCTCTAATTTTTAATTTTTATTATTTTGTCGTAATTTCAATGCTCGTTCAAGGGAGCGATCAACAATAATTGATTGTGAATCGGCAACAGGGTACTTAGTTTCAGGATCCATCTCTTCTGCAAAAGATAATTCAGTACAACCCAAAACTACTACATCTGCTCCTTGTTCTTCAATCATTTTCCGTACTAGCTCATGATACTTCTTGCCATCGGAATGACCAGCCTCTTTGATATCATGGTAAATCAGGTCTTCTGTCATATCGGCAATCTCAGGAGTTGGCTTGATAAGTTCGTACCCAGCCTTCTCAATATAAGGATCATATAGGTTAGCTGCCAAAGTTCCCTTAGTGGCTAATAGACCAACCCGCTTTGCATCCGGCTTAATCTTCTTGATCTCGTTAACCGTTTCTTGCAGCATATTGAGAATTGGAATCTCCGTTGCTGCCTGTAACTTATCAAAAGAGTAATGGGCTGTATTACAAATTAAAACAAAGAATGCAGGATTCAAAAGACCTTGCTGTTTAATATCTTCAATCAGGGCCTCATTAGGATCTGGTTGACTATGATCGAGAATCCATGTAGTACGATCAGGAACGGTTGCATGGTTAACAACTAAATAGTTTAAGTAATCTTGATCACGATGAATTGGCGTTCTTTTATCTAACAGACGTACATAACTCTCTGTTGCCAGCGTCCCCATTCCACCTAAAATTGTAAAAAATTGTTGCATTATAATTTTGCACGCCCTTTCTAAGCGATAAATTATGATAGTAGCGCCACAAAAATCGGCCCTAGTAATGTAATTCCAATATTACCAACTACAAACGCCGGAGTAAAGGCAGCCGCATAATATGCGCCACCTTCCGGCCCTGCTTTTTGCGAAATCTCATTCATTGCCGCTGCAATCGTTCCTGAACCAGTCAACGCACCAATTAAAGCAAGAGGTTCCATCTTCAATATATAGCGTCCAAAGAACAGCGTTAGCAAATGTGGCATTATTGAAATCATCGCCCCAATAAATAAGACTCCGATCCCTAACGACTTAATTGCACTTGTAAATGCTTGAGCTGATTGTAAACCAACTGTCCCCACAAAAAGCGTTAGTCCAAAACTCTGAAGAAAGCTAGTTACCGTTACAGGGATTGATTTACGGTCACGGTGACGCTCAATCCATGAACTCAGGATTAGTCCCATAATTAAAGCTGCCGTTCCATTTCCTAGTTGCAACGGAATACTATTTAATTTTAGCCCGATAATTCCTAAAAGGGAAGCACAACCGATTCCTAAAGAGAATAAAGAATAATTCATCGCTGTATCTGCAGCTTTCCAGTGTCCCATCTTTTTTAAGATTGCTTTGGTTCGTGATGTATTCCCAGTCAATGAAATCACATCCCCTGATCGCAACTGGTTAATCAATTGTTGGTTTCCAATGATTGGGTCTTGAATGTTCACAAAAACCCCATGTTGCCGTAGAAGGGCTAATTCACCCGGTTTAAAGTTTTTTCCCAGAACAAAAGCTCGTTCACGCGGCGCATTGGTTGGCGTCAATACTTCTGTTAATCCTGGTACTCGCATCAACCGATCGAAATGAACAGCGTAACCAATAACAGTTAGCAAGTCGCCAGCCTGCAATTGATATTCAAGGTGGTCAGTCATTTTGCCATCATGAAAAGCAGCTAACCCAATAATCCGGTAATTAGACCGTCGATTAAATTCCTCAAGCGTTTTGCCGACAAGCGGTGAATCATTTGCAATGCGATATGTTCGTCGCCACGTTGGGTTCGGGTTTTTAGCATGAAAGTGATAATGTTCAGCCATTTTAGGACCCTGTTCAGCAATTGAAATCCCCAAAATTTTAGGTGCTAGGTCACGTAAAAAGATAATTACCCCTAATGTCCCAAAAACATATGTTAAAGCATAGGCAACTGGGAGTTGAGCCTCATAAGTTGCCCTAACACTTTGACTGACTGGCAATGACCCAATCGTTTGCAACGAACTGGCAACGGTAGCTGACTGGGTGAGGGCTCCTGAAATAACCCCGGCAGCGATCCCTGGTCCAATCTTAAAGGCGGAAAAAAGACTCCACCCAACTAAGAATGCAACAACCATCCAGAAAATACTAGCGATTAAAATTCGAATCCCAAATAGTTTCAAACTAACTAATAACTGAGGCCCGATCCGATAACCAACAGAGAACATGAAGGCGCCAAAGAAAATCGTTCCTAACATTTCATCCCGGGGAAAACTCCCAATTTGCCCCACGATTAAGGTCACAATTAACGTTCCCACCGTTGCTCCAATATTAAATTTACCCGCAATTTTATAGTTGCCGATCAAAAAGCCAATTGCAAGACAAATAAACAGCGTAAAAACCTGATTGCTCACCATAAAGTGAACGATAGAATGTATCATTTTAACTTATAGTCACTTTCTTTAAAAACCTGTAATAACTTGTATTAATCAAGCCACATTATTACATTCTTGTCAGGCTAATTCAACCACTTATTGAGAAATACTTTCCTTCTTTTGTTGCATGCGATAGTTAGTAACCATTGTTAATAAAGTAATGATTGCCAAAACGCCCAATAAGATAAAGTCAAATCGTCCTCCAGCATATGTACGTCCCATCAGTGAACCGCTGTTGCCCATTTGGAATAAAGCAATTGTGGAAGCAAGCAGACTAGTTCCCAGTGAGCCGGCAAATTGTTGGACCATATTAAAAATTGAGTTTACATCAGGGGCATTTTGCGGTTGAACCAACATTGAAGCATTGGAAATTGTATTAGAAAAAGCAAAGTTAAACCCAATTCGCAAAATAACAAAGAAGATCGTTATTAGTAATGGCGTTAAATGACGTTGGAAAATACTGAAGCAACTTGTCCCAATAACCAAAAGAATCCCCCCGGAAATAACTGGCGTAGCAAAACCATAACGATCAGCCAAAGTTCCAGCAAATGGCGAGATAAAAGCACCGATTAATGACCCGGGAAATAAAATAAGACCCGCGACAATTGCCGAAGAGTGCAAAACATATTGAACGTAAATAGGAATAACAAGCGAAATTCCAATATTAATAAACTGTAAATTAAAATAAGTGACAGTTGATAGCCGCAATGGGAAAATCTTAAACACCTTTAAGTCAAACAATTCTGATTTACCATGATTATTGATATAGATAAAGGTGCTAAAGAAAATAATTGCTACCAATAATAAAAGCCAAAACTGCTTGCCAAATCCTTGTTTCCCAATTGAAGAAACTGCACTAATTATACTAATAAGGGCAATTGCCAGTGTAATCAAGCTTCCATAACTAAATGCTTTATCATTTCCAAGTGGTTTATTACGAATAAAAAGTTGACCACATACAAGACTAATCAAAACAATTGGTAGTAAAATCCAAAAGATCATCCGCCATGACAGCATTTCTGAAATGACCCCACCATATGTTGGTCCCAGTGCTGGTGCAAACGAAATAACCATTGCAGCCATTCCGGTCATCATGCCAATTCTTTCACGCGGAATCTCCGTAAAAATTAAATGGAACATGATTGGGGTTGCTAACCCAGTTGCCATTGCTTGAATCAATCTCCCCGTTAACAAAATAGGAAAATTACCAGTCAAAGCACACATCAAGTCACCAATAATGAAAAATGATACTGCAAATAAGTGCAACCAACGCGCTTGATATTGGCGTAATAGATAGGCAGTTGTCCCCATCGTAATTGTTACCATCAATAAATAGCCAGTTGTAATCCACTGAATAACATCGAGTGATACATTAAACTGAGCAGATAGTTCTGGATATGTGACGTTCATCGATGTTTCATTCAAAATTCCGATAAACGTTAGTAATGCAAGGGAACCAATTGCGAGATAAATCCGTGAATAGTTTTTTTCTGCCATTGCTTTCCGCTTCCTCCTTCAAATCAAAATAAAAAGAGCCACGGTGATAAAAACTCCACCACAGCTCTGCAATAACGATTTAATTCTACCAAGGAAGCAGAACGAAAGTCAACGTTATTATTTTTCTGCTAATTTCTTTAACCAGTCTTTCGTTTCTTCGTCTAGTTCAGGGGCAATTTCAAACTTAAATGGCGCCAGTAACAACCGTACTTTATCCCATTCAATCGTTTGATCATGATAGATCGTTGTCAGCATCATTGTCACCATCTGATCTTTTTTATGTGGATCAACTCCCGGCTGATTAATAAACGTAATTGCAGTAATCTTTCTGACCAATAATTTTGCAATTAACGTCTCCATTTCCTGGGTTGTGACTGGGTGCTTAATTCGTAGACGTTTTTCTAACGGAACTGCAGGAAGTTCTTTTTGTAAAAACTTTTGAAGCAAATCCCACTCTCCCAGAATTTCTGGATAGAATTGCCAAGGTACCCGGGCATTAAGACTCACTAGTAAATTTGGAATGATCGCCTGTAAATCCCCATCATTTTCTTGTAAAGAATCACAAATTTCAATCAAGAACCGTTGAGCAGTTTCTCGAGCCCCAGATTGAACCCTCTTCTTAGCTGTTAAAGCAAAGCGAACCACTAGGAAATCTGTTAACTGTTCATCATCAATGGTCGCACCAGTCGCATTGCGTTTCACTTTAAAATCATTTATTTGTTTAGTTCGCATGCTTTTTGCAAAATGACCTTGTTTAGGCATTGGCTGTCATTCCTTTTTTCATATAGCTTAATAAAATTTTGAACTAGAAAAGGCTAAGAAAAACAGATGTTTTTCTTAGCCTTTCAATAACAGTTGGGCTAGCTGGATTCGAACCAGCGCATGACGGTACCAAAAACCGTTGCCTTACCGCTTGGCTATAGCCCAATAATAAAGATGGAGGAGGGTGGATTCGAACCGCCGAACCCGAAGGAACGGTTTTACAGACCGTCGCGTTTAACCAGACTTCGCTACTCCTCCAAGAAGTTGCTTGATTAAATATTTCGTATCAATCAACGTTTATTATAATACCTAATTTCCAACCTCATTGCAAGTGTTTTTTTTATTTTTTTGAAAAAACTAGATTTTTTTAGTATAAAGGTGGCTAATCCATTGATCTAATAGGCTTTTCTCCTTCCAGTCCTCACTATTTTTGCGTCTTACGCCAACTGCTTGATTACGGTATTCAATATTTCCAACGGTAATTAATGGTTGAGCATAATGAAGATGCCCATAGAAAACTGCTTTTACTTCCGGGAATTTAGCGAGTAATGCTCCTAAGTGTCTACTACCCAACATTGCTGTCGTCATCTCCCACATCCGCTGCCGCCGTGCTGACTCAATAATTGGATGCGGGAGAGCTTCTCTAATCGGTGCGAAGTGGGTCATAAAGATAACCTGTTTTTGTTGATTGCGAGCCTGTTTTAGGTTTTCTTCAACTTGGTGTAAAACAATCGCCATTCGTTCTGGATCATTCATTGGCTGCATAATTGGACGATCCACCCAATATGCCCGCTTCCATTTTGCGACCCCTTTTACATTACTTTCATACGTTGAAAACGAATAATCATACCAACCATTGTTACCGATAATCCGCCAGTTTGTTTGGGGAATATCGATAAATCGGTTATGAAAATATAGATCATCATCCAAATTTTCTAATTGCTCATAAGTGACTCCTTCTAACATATCGTGGTTACCGGCAAGATAATGGACCTTTGTGATAGGCAATTGCGATTGTAGTTCCGCAAAATATACGCTGGTTTGCGCAAAATCATTAAAGGCATCCCCCACAAAAAAGTAATGGTCAATTTCTTGACGGGTTAAATAATGCGCCTGTTGAGTAATAATTTCTGCAACCTTAGCATGATTTAAATCTAAATGAAGGTCACTGCTTACTGCGATTTTCATAACTCACCTCATAAAAAAAGAGACCAAGAATTATTCTCGATCTCTTAATATAATTTTTAGTCTACACCATCCATTAAGCCATGAATCTTCTTAACGAATAAGCAAAGGATCAATCCGAAGACGATACTTACTGCCCCGATAATTAAGAAGTATGGAACTTCTGTAGCTGATGAGTAGTACTTAACAACCTGGGCGTTAACCGCTTGTCCAGCAGCATCCGCCAAGAACCACATACTCATCATTTGAGACTTAAATGCTTTTGGTGCAAGTTTAGTAGTTACTGAAAGACCAATTGGTGAAATTAACATTTCGGCGATTTCAACAATGAACCATGAACCAACTAACCAGAATGGGCTAACCCGTCCAGCAGTTGTACCGTGAATCATTGCTGGAAGTGCCATCCAAACATATGAAAGACCTGCAATTACTAACCCAGCAGCAAACTTACCAGGAGCACTTGGTTGTTTTTTCCAGTGATCCCAAAGTGCAACGAAAAATGGTGTTAGGATCATAATGAATAATGGGTTCAATGTCTGGAAGTTAGCAGCAGCAAAGTGCCAGCCACCAATGTGTAAAATAGTCCGTTGTTCAGCGAAGAGGGCTAAAACAACTGAACCTGATTCTTCAATTGCCCAGAAGATAGCAGCAGCAATGAAAAGTGGAATGTAAGCAACAACCCGTGACTTTTCATCCTTTGTAACCTTCTTGGAATTCAACATCATTACAAAGTAGTAGATTGGTAAAGCAATAGCAATAACCGTAATGATTGTAATGATATTATTGATGTTTAATTGACCCATTGCCGCAAGCAATCCAAGAATGATCACTAATGCAATAACACCAACAATTGACCAAATAATTACTGGACGTAAACTTTCCTTATCGATCGGATCATCAGGATATAAGCTATCTTTTGAAAGATACTTCCGGCCGTCAACTACATATTGTACTAACCCAAAGAACATTCCGATAGCAGCTAGTGAGAAGCCAGCGTGGAAGTTCATTTCACCATGGAAAAGGTTTAAGCCAAAGCCATTAGCAGCCCAAGGGACAGCCCAAGGAGCAACAGCGGCCCCTAAGTTAATCCCGAAAACGAACATACTAAAACCAGAGTCTCGACGACGATCTTCAGGACTGTATAAGCCCCCAACCATTTCTGAAACATTTGGCTTCAATAACCCGGTACCAATAACAATCAAAGCGATTGATACATAAAGTGCTGACACACCAAATGGTAATGACAGAGCGATATGTCCAAACATAATAAGGACACCACCGATGAAGACCGTTCGACGCGATCCCCATACACGGTCAGATAACCATCCCCCGACAACACTGGCCAGGTAAACTAATGAACCATAAATTGACATAATTGATGCTGCGGTAGCTTGGTCCATACCCAAACCACCCTTGGTAACAGCGTAGTACATATAGAATAGAAGGATAGCCCGCATTCCGTAGTAACTAAACCGTTCCCACATTTCAGTGAAGAACAATGTCGACAATCCACGCGGTTGTCCAAAGAAGGAGGTATCCAAATTCTTTTGTTTACTCATACAATTCCTCCAAATAATTTCACTTTTCAATTAGCACAATGTTAATTGAATACGTATTCTAAACATTAAAAAACTTTAACAATAAAATTCAGAATAGTACTATTATAAACGTGTTTCAAAACATCGTCAATTGAAAAATAAGTTTTTGATGAGAACGCAAACGCATGTATGAGCTATAATTGTTTATTTTATTAAGTTTGTCGCTAAGATTATTAATTAGATGACGTATCACCATCAATAACCGGACGTGGGTAAACTTTTCCATTTCGAACAATGGCACATTCAGTTCCATTATCATCAGGCCCAACCTTCATCTGGCTCAGATAGGTCAGTCGTAGCCTTCAAATTATCAATCTTGCTGGTGTCTTTGTGGTGATCACTCGCCCATTTTTAAGTGCTGCGCGGGCATGAGTCGATGATTCCTTAGAATGAGTATCCTTAGTTGTAGAACTGTTAGTTTTCGCATGTTGTTCTTTTGAGAAATTATCAACGTCAAAGTCCCCATGAACTCGTTTAAATGACTGATTAGGCCATTCATCGTTACCTACAAGGCTCAAATTATCTTCATTTAGCCGCGCATCAATTGGCGTATCATAATTACTATCATTTAAATTAATGATGTAATTATTCTTTTCCTTTTTCCAGGTCAATTGATCATGAATATATCAGCCTGCGTCGGATTTGCCATTACATATGTCCCAGTTCCATCTGAATTAAGGGTAATAGCAGCTCCATCGGCATCATCACGATACGAGCCCACAATATGTGACTCCTCTTTTTTTGCTGATGAGACTTACTGCTCTTGCTACTGTTGGAACTCGTGCTAGAACTACTGCAGCCACTTGTACATAGCCCAATTGCAATTATGCTTGTTGCAACAAGGATTGCTTTACTAAATCGCATTATAAATACCTCCATTCTCCTAAACTACATATGAAACTAGTTACAGTTTTAGTATATTCTCATGTTAAAACTTCTACAATTTTTTTGATATAAAAATTAATAATCTATCGTTGAAAACTGTAGATATACAATTTAGAATATTAAAAAGATGTTTAGAAGGTATAAAAAAAGATGCTAGCCAAACAGCTAACATCTTTATCGACTCCGGCAGTCAGACTCGAACTGACGACAACCTGATTAACAGTCAGGTGCTCTACCAACTGAGCTATGCCGGAATAACTCAACGGATATAATTATATATTATCTCCTTATACCCGTCAAGCTAATTTAAAATTTGTCTAGAAATATTTTCAAGTAGGAGTTTGTTTATTTTCTGCTCTACTTAATCATAAGAAGTTTTAACAGCTTACTTTTGTTGAACCAATGTAATAACATGAAGGTTAGGTACTGATTTTTAGCTGAGATTAAGTTTCAATAAATCATATTCTCTTTTTGTTCGATCCGTTTAGCGACTTTAGTATATAATCATATTACCCTTAAAATAAAAAACAAAGAATAATCAACTATGGAACAACAATTAGGAAAAAATATTGCTAACCGTCGCCATGAATTAAATATGACCCAACAACAACTTGCTGAGTTAAGCAATCTATCAATTAATTTTATTTCTCGCCTTGAGCGTGGTGGATCGTAAGCAGTCAATAACAGTACGGATTGAAAAAATTGGGATCATGAGCTACCGAAAATGGTAATTCATGACCCCGTTTTATTTATGGCATTTTGCTTGAATTTCTTTTGACCATGGCAAATAAGCCTAAAGTCCTGCGTCCTTGCGGTTTGGTAAGTGATCAAAAAGATACTTAAAGTATTTGTAGATATTTAAATGGTTCTGGTTTGCAGTTGCCACCAAAGTATAGAAAATGGCATTTACCTGAGCTCCAGCAGAGCTTTTCGCAAATAAGCTATTCTTTCGAACAAGAGTTGATGGACGAATCGCTTGTTCAACCGGATTATTCGTTAACGGCACTCGACCATCTTCAAATATTTGATATACTCGCTTTCTTAGCTTCAAAGCATTATTAATGGCACTTTCAACCGTCCTTGAGGAAAACTGATATTTTCTAAATAAGTATATAACTTATCCATCAAAGGCTTCACGTGCAACCGACGTTGCACTAGTTTTTCCTTATGATTGGAATATGTTAATTGTTTCTCTTCATGAAAGATCGGTCGCATTAGCTGTAAAACTCGGTATGCTTTGGAGTTCTTCAATTGCTCCTTATTCAATAAACATGTAATGTGATAAAATTCACGTCGAATATGAACTAAACATGACCCAAATTTTGCCTGGGGATATAATCGATCACTATATCCACCATAACCGTCACACATAATAATTCCACGATATTGATGACCGATAATTTGACCAATGGTTTTACCCGCGCGGGTATTATAGTAATGAAACATGATAATTTGATGCTTACTGAATTCTTTTGTTGATCGCGTTACCCAAAAGTAGCCAGTTTCATTAGGCTCATCAATTACCTTGAATGGAGTTTCATCCATATGAATTACCGATTCTTTTCTGATTAATTCCTGTAAATAATCATATAACGGTTCAAGGTAGGTTTGACTAACCTTAATGATGTTAGTCGCCAATAATCGAGCATCAACTCGTAAGCTGACGACTTGCCAAAACTTAATTTGACGATGAAACGGTAAAGCAAGATTAAACTTCAACTCTGCTACTTTAGCTAAAATAGTACTCGAAAAGTAACTATGGGGTAAAAGACTCTGTGGCATCTTACTACTGACAAGTACATCGCTACCATTAGAATTAATACACTCATTACATTTATAAGTTTCTTGAATCAAATTCACACAATATAATTCAGCTGGTTTTAACCGTGCTTCTCTACTATATACATGTTTACCCACTTTTTTCATTAGTTGATGACAGTGTGGGCAGTTAGTATCTTTTAATGGAATAACTTCTTCAGCCTGTGGTAAACCATCTAAAAAAGTGGTCCGCTGACCAGATTGTTTTGCTTTCCGGTGACGCACCACTTGCTTTATTTTCTTTTCAGTCACTTCCGTGACTGAAATATCAGGATCTTGAAGTTGATCCATTTCTTGCTCACTAAATAAGGATTGTTGTCCATCAACGATGGGCTCCATTACTTCAGTTTTTTTCCCAAATATTTGGTTCTTTTGAAGTTTGATAATAGCTGTTAATTGAGCAATCTTTTCATTGGCCATAGCTAATTGTTGTTTAAGTTCTTTGATTTGTTCTTCCGCTGTTTGCTTCATGGTACGTCACCTCCTTTGAATTATTCTTTGGTAATTATATCAAAGAATTCTTCTTTTAAATAGAGGTAACTCAATAAAAACTTCCTGGTCGAACAGCTTGAATTTTACGAATTGGTAATGGGTTCAGTCCTTGCAATAACCAGTCAAGCTGTTGAGCAGATAATTCTTTGGCTTCATTACTGTTTCTCGGCCAACTAAGGTGGCCATTTTCAAACCGTTTATAGAGCATAATAAAGCCCTCGCCATCCCAAAACAATCCTTTAAAGCGATCATTACGTCCGCCGCAAAATAAGAAAAGCGAATTATTATATAATTCTAATCCATAGTTCTCAGCGATTACCATTGCGAGCCCATCAATACCTTTTCGCATGTCTGTTTTTCCACAGACTAAATAGATATAATCTGGGTCATGCCAATTAACGAGCATAACGAATAACCACTTTAATGTTAACACCGGTTCTAAAATGTAGGAAAACACCGATTTGAAATTGTCGATTTTCCTACAATTTTTTATACTAATTGCATTAAATCTTTTGAGGTGATTTGATGCGACTAGAATTACAAGAGGAGTTAATATTTTACAAAATGGCAAAAATTAAACCTAATTATGCGGCCCTAGGACAATTAAGCGGTATTTAAATAATCCACAAGCCGGTAAACGACAAACTAACAAGCGTCGCCCAAGTAAGTTGGACCCATACCGTGATGTTATCAAGGATAAATACAAAACCTGTTCTGCAACAGCCATTTTCTATTTCATTAAAGAATTAGGCTACGAAGGCGGAATTTCAATTTTGCGTGATTACTGTCACCAGTTGAAAAAAGCACAATACCAGCAGCCAGTGATTAGAGTTGAAACTGCACCTGGTGATGTAAGTCAGGTTGATTGGAAAGAAGACTTAGTCTTATATACCAGAGAACACCGCCCCATTACTTTTTCACTATTTCTGTATGTATTGGGTTATTCACTCAAAAAATTCTTAAAGTTAGTTTTTGACCGTAAACAAGACACACTATTTCAATGTTTGATTGAGGCTTTTCAAAATACTGGCGGTGTTCCTCAAAGAATTTATTTCGATAATATGAAAACGGCGGTTGATCACGCCAAGAGTAGCTATCGAAAAGTTATTTGGAATTCACGCTTATTGAATTTCTCTAAAGCCGCAGGCTTTATTCCCCAAGCCTGTCGGCCCTTCCGTCCCCAAACCAAAGGAAAAGTCGAAGCCTTAGCGAGAACCGTAGACCGTATTAAAGTTTATAATCACGAATTTCAGGATGAGAAGGCGTTAAAAAATATCGTGAAGCAGCTTGAAACACAGCTCAATCACAAAATAAGCCAAGCAACTGATCAAAGACCAGAAGATTTATGGATAAAAGAAAAAGAATATTTACAGCCATACAATCTAATCCTTTTGAATTCATTAGTTGATCACGATCTAACCCGCAAAGTTAGTAATGAATCGATGATCACCTATCTAGGCAATAAATATTCTGTACCTGTAAAGTATATCGGGCAAACAGTTAACGTCAAGGTTACAGACCAAAAATTAATGATTTATCATGCCTCACGATTGGTTCGACAACATTACCTGAGTGATAAAAAACTAAATTATCATCGCGATGATATGAAAGAAATCCTTGGGACAACTATTTTTCATGACTTAGATGACGATAAATTGGCAGAACAGGTAGAAATAAATTTACGCATGTTTGATCAATTATAGTGGAGGAATGACGGATGACTATCTATACACAATTAGAAGACAATTTGGAAAAGCTCAAGCTGACTGCAATCAAAGAATATTTGCCAAATTACTTGAATAATAATGATTTATCATTAGCAGAAGCTCTAGAACAGCTAACTGCAAAAGAAATCACATATCGAACTGAACGATCAGCTAAAATGTCCATTCATATTGCACACTTTCCTTACGACAAAGGCTTGAATGATTTTGACTTTAACTTTCAACCTTCGGTTGATAAAAACCGTATCATGAACTTAAAATCGATGAATTTTGTTTCGTTAGCACAAAATATCTTATTCATCGGGTCTTCAGGAGTTGGCAAAACGCACTTAGCAACTGGATTAGGAATGGAGGCCTGTAGGAATCATCTCAGTACTTATTTTGTCAATTGTCATGAACTAATTGAACGGCTCAAACTTGCCCACCAAGAAAATCGTCTTGAGGCAATATTAAAAAACTACAGTCGTTATAAGCTTTTGATTATTGATGAAATAGGCTATCTACCTATTGACGATTTGGGATCAGATCTTTTCTTCCAGTTAATAGCTCGGCGATATGAAAAGAAATCAACAATCATTACCACTAATATTCCACTATCCAAGTGGGGTCAAACATTCTCTAATCCAACAATTGCGAATGCGATCTTAGATCGCTTAGTTCACCATTCTGAAATATTCAAAATTACTGGAAAATCATATCGAATGAAAGACTATCAAGAACAACAGACAACAGAAACAAATCGGTGAAAAACTACATTTTTAAACCGGTGAAATCCTACATTTTAAAATCGGTGTTGACACTTTAACGATATCCGAAGCTAAAACAGAATTAGTCCCCTTGAAAATCGTTAATTCGACTTCATTCACATTAATTTTTACGGCAGGGCGTGCCGTAAAAGAATGCTTTTGTAAATTACTTGGCTTGTTTTTGAAAACTGGGGTAATAATTTCATTTTGTTCTGTCATAAATAAAAAATCTCCTTACTGATGATAGTCTCAGTATAGAAGATCCGGGGTAGCTAGAGCTAGACGTACTGTTATTGACTGCTTACGAACAATTCACTTAACTTCTTAAGTATACAAAAAAGCCTACATAATAAGCTTTATCGGCTTAATCTGTAGACTTCTAATTGGTTATAAACCTTTCATAATGCCAACTAGAGGAGTCGAACCTCCGACCTTCTCTTTACGAGGGAGATGCTCTACCAGCTGAGCTAAGTTGGCAAAAAAAAGATGTTAACTAACCGAAGGTAGTCAACATCTTCATCGACTCCGGCAGTCAGACTCGAACTGACGACAACCTGATTAACAGTCAGGTGCTCTACCAACTGAGCTATGCCGGAATAACGCATGGCAACGTCCTATCCTCGCAGGGAGCGATCCCCCAACTACTTTCGGCGTGTTGAAGCTTAACTTCTGTGTTCGGCATGGGAACAGGTGTATCCTTCAAGCCATCATCACCACACTCTTTGTCCCTTCGGACGAGAGCTTGTGCTCTCAAAACTAAATC